>JALYGZ010000240.1 GCA_030776845.1 Actinomycetota bacterium | reverse complement strand
GTTGCCTTCCTTGCGATCTTTGGGGCATGCCTGACGCTGGCAGGTCGCCTCCAGGGCGCCTGGCGCGTCTACACGCTGTTCACCGCGGCTGCTGGGGTGGGTCTGACCGTCTGGACAGCTGTCGCTTTTCTGAAGGACGCGGCGAACCTCGGGCTCGTACAGCGCGGCCTCTTGGCCGTGTATTTCAGTTGGATCGTGGCGCTGGGCATCCGCCTCGTCACGGCTTCGCCCCAACCTTGACCCACTTGTATCGCCGCCCCTGTCATCGATGATGCGTCACACGGCTTCGGTTACCCCACGCTCGCCACGCCAATCCGCTGGTGGGCACAGCGCTGGGCGTGCGCCAGTCCCAAAGCAGATCGTCGACGTCCACCACGAGTCCCAGGGCCCGCCTGCGGACCAGGTCGACCCGCCGGTTAGCGGGCGAGGACACGCCGAGCGGGTCGCCCGATCACGTACAGGTCCCCGTCGATGAGCTCACGCGTGAGGCCGTCGTCGGGGAAGCGCTCCAGGTCGGCGTAGGTGAGCCCGCTGGCGACCGGTGACGTTATGTCGGCCCCTTAGCCGGCGGCGGCCCGCAGCTCGCCCGCGACCACAGCCGCGAGGCGGTGGGCGACCTCGCCCGCGCGGGCCTCGGTGTCCGCCTCCACCATCACCCGCACGACCGGCTCCGTGCCCGAGGCCCGCACGAGCACCCGGCCGCGGCCCGCCAGGGCCGCCTCCGCCTCCTCGACGGCCCCCCACAGGCCCCGGGCCCCGGACAGCCGGGCCCGGTCCACCCCGCCGACGTTGACCAGGACCTGCGGCAGGCGGCGCATCACGGTCGCCAGCTCGGCCAGGGAGCGGCCGGTCTCGACCATCACCGACAGCAGGCACACGGCCGTCAACACCCCGTCACCGGTGGTCGCGTGGTCGGCGAAGATGAGGTGCCCGGACTGCTCCCCGCCGAGGGGATAGCCGTGGGCGCGCATGGCCTCCAAGACGTAGCGGTCCCCCACCTTGGTCTGGACTACCTCGATGCCCAGCTCCCGCATGGCGTGCACGAAGCCCAGGTTGGTCATGACCGTCGTCACGACCGCGCCCAGGCCCTCCCGCTCGTGCCGCCGGCGGGCGAGGATGGCCAGCAGCACGTCGCCGTCCACGATCCGCCCGCGGTGGTCGGCCGCGATCAGCCGATCGGCGTCGCCGTCGTGGGCGAGCCCGACGTCGGCGCCGTGCTCGACGACCGCCGCGGCCATCACCTCCGGGTAGGTGGACCCGCAGGCTTCGTTGATGTTCGCCCCGTTGGGCGCGGCGTGGATGGCCGTGACGCGGCAGCCCAGCTCGCCCAGCACACGGGGGGCCACCTCGCTGGCGGCGCCGTTGGCGCAGTCCACCACGACCCGCATCCCGGACAGGTCCGCGCTGGCGGCCGCGACCAGGTGGTCCAGGTAGGGCCGGGTCGCGGCGTCCTCGGGCAGGCGCCGGCCGATGCTGGAGCCCGTCGGGCGGCTCTCGTCGGTCCGCTGCAGCAGCTCCTCGACGCGCCGCTCCTCGGCGTCGGTGAGCTTGTAGCCGTCCGGTCCGAAGAACTTGATGCCGTTGTCGGCCACCGGGTTGTGACTGGCCGACAGCATGGCGCCGCTGTCGGCGCCCAGCCGGGGCGTCAGGAAGGCCACCCCCGGGGTGGGGACCACCCCCAGCGGCAGGGCGTCCCCGCCGGCCGAGCACACCCCGGCGACCAGCGCCGCCTCGAGCATCTCACCGGACGCCCGCGGGTCCCGCCCAACCACCAGGCGCGGGCGCGTCACGCCCTCCTCGTGCAGGGTGCGGACGACGGCGCGGCCCAGGCCGAGGGCGAGCTCGGGCGACAGCTCGGTGTTGGCGATCCCCCGGATCCCGTCGGTGCCGAACAGCTGTCCCACGGCGTCGTCCGGACGGTCGACGAGCCGGCCGGCTCTCAGCGCTTGCTGTACTGCGGCGCCTTGCGGGCCTTCTTCAGCCCGTACTTCTTGCGCTCCTTCTCCCGCGCGTCGCGGGTGAGCAGGCCCGCCTTCTTCAGCGGCGTCCGCCACTGGGGGTCCTCGGCCTCCAGGGCCCGGGCGATCCCGTGGCGCAGCGCCGCCGCCTGACCGCTGACGCCGCCGCCGTGCAGCGAGGCGACGACGTCGAACTGGCCCTCGGTCTCGGTCACGCGGAACGGCTCGGTGACGATCGCCCGCAGCGTGTCGACCGGGAAGTAGTCCTGCAGGCCGCGGTTGTTGAGGCGGAACGCGCCGGTGCCGGCCTCGAGCCGCACGCGGGCCACGGAGGTCTTGCGCCGGCCGGTGAACATGGTGGTCTCTGCCACGAGGGCTCCTCGTCCTACACCGAGAGGGGAACGGGCCGCTGGGCGGCGTGGGGGTGGTCCGGGCCCGCGTACACCTTCAGCTTGCGCAGCTGCGCCCGCCCCACGGAGTTGCGCGGCAGCATGCCCCGCACCGCCCGCTCGACGAGGTGCTGGGGGCGCTCCCGCAGCAGCCGGCCGAACGGCACCGACTTGAGCCCGCCGGGGTAGCCGGAGTGGCGGTGGGCGATGCGCTGCTCCTGCTTGCGACCGGTCAGCCGCACCTTGTCGGCGTTGACCACGACGACGAAGTCGCCGACGTCCATGTGGGGGGCGAACGTGGGCTTGTGCTTGCCACGCAGGACATGTGCGACGCGCGTGGCGAGCCGTCCGAGGACCATGTCCTCGGCGTCGACGACGTACCAGACGCGGTCGATGTCGGACGGGCGTGGCGAGTAGGTGCGCATCGGGGTGTTCCAGTCCGCGTCACGGGCGGCGCCGGCAGCGGCGTGGCCGCGGGGCCGACGTCGCTCACGGGCTACAGGGGCGAGGTGGGTGCCAGGGGCGTTTGGGCACGCAGGCAGCTGTGCCGCGGCCACACGAACATCAAGGGTATGCCCGGCGCCAGCAGGGGTCAACCGGGCGGCGCCCTACGGCGAGTGTTGCGCGATGTGCGCCTGCAGCGCGGCATCCATGGCCGAGATGCGGGCCGTCAGGTCCGTCAGGTCCCTGCGGATGCCGTCAAGGGTGCCGCGCAGCTGGAACAGGGCCGTGCCCAGGAGCGCGATCACGGCCCCCAGAGCCGTACCCAGCAAGCCGATGAGCACCCAGTCCATGGCTCCTCCCACGCCCGGCCAGCACCAGTGTGGCAGAACCGCACGGCTCACACAGCGGGTTCCGCTCCAGGCGGACCGCCCGCCGACATGGCCTCGGCGAACTGCACCAGCCGGGCGAACGCCGAATCCCCGTCCACGACCGGGGTGATGGTCACGTCGCCGAACGGGGTGAACGGCATCTCCATCATCATCTGGTGCAGCGCGTCCTCGTCGGCCACGTTGACGACGCCGAAGCCCCCGCCCCCGGGGAACACGCCGAAGGACTCGATGGAGTCCCGGTGGCGATCCAGCCAGTCCAGTGCCCCCTGGGCCAGGATCGGCAACTGCTCGGGCTGCACCGCCAGCCTCGGCTTGTTGACCACGAGCACACGCATAGCGATCCTCCCGCGTCGCTTCCTTAGCATGCGGCGAAGGTCATGGCCGCGGTCGACATGTCCGGATCGGCATGGGAGGCGGCGCTTGCCGCAGAGCCGCGGCCCTGGCTGCTCGACCAGCTCGGCCGCCGGCTCGGAGAGCTGTCGATCGCGACGCACACCGGTGGGTTTGCCCGGCTGATCGACTGGGCGTCGGAGTTCGGCGTGATGGACAAGCTCGGCGTCGAGGGCACCGGCAGCTGGGGCGCTGGACTGGCGCGGTGGTTGCGCGCCGAGGGGTTAGTCGTCGTCGAGGTCGACCGTCCCAAGCGCAAGACCCGTCGCCACGGCAAGTCCGACACCATCGACGCTGAAGCGGCCGCGCGGGCGGTGCTATCGGGCGAAGCGACCGCGGTCCCCAAGACCGGCGACGGTCGGTGGAGATGATCCGCGTTCTGCGTCTGACCAGGCGTTCTGCAGTCAAGAACCGCACCATGACCGCCAACCAGCTCAACGCGCTGGTGACCACCGCACCGTACGCGCTGCGAGACCAGCTGCGTGGCCTGAGCACCGGCAAGCGGGTCACCGTCGCCGCCAGGTTCCGCGCCGGTGAGCAGCCCGCCACAGTGCTCGAGGCGACCCGCTACGCCCTGCGTGAGCTCGCCCGCCGCTACCAGCACCTGACCGACCAGATCGGCCGGCTCGACAGCCAGCTCGACCGGCTCGTCGCCGAGACGGCCCCGGACCTGGTGACCAAGGTCGGCGTCGGCACCCACACCGCCGCCGCGTTGCTGGTCACTGCCGGCGACAACCCCGAGCGGCTCGCCCACGAAGGGTCCTTCGCGCACCTGACCGGCTCCGCGCCGCTGGACGCCTCCTCGGGCAAACAGCAACGCCACCGGCTCAACCGCGGCGGTGACCGCGACGCCAATACCGCGCTGTATCAGATCGCGCTCACACGATCGTCCGTCGACGAAGCCACCAAGCTCTACCTCAAACGGCGCATCGCCGAGGGCAAGACCAAGAAGGAAGCGTTCCGCTGTCTCAAGCGCTACATCGCCCGTGAGATCCACAAGAGTCTGGCCCTCAACCCGGTTCTACGAGCCCCGCTTGACACATAGGAGCATCCAGAAGGTTTGCCTGAGCCGGTAGCCGTCACACATCGGCACTTCGGGGACGGAACGAAAGCGGCTGTGGACAACGGGTGAGTCATCTCATTTTGTGCGACGCTGCAGCAGTCACCTTGCTCGCGGAGCAGATCGGCGCGTGTACACGCGTTGGGCGGATCATCGCTCGATGGTGTCGAGGTCGGATTCGATGTTGTGGGCGCGGAGGACGACGAGCTGGTCGATGAGGTCGAGGCAGCGGCGCCGTACGTCCGGGTCCGTGTGCTGGGCATGCATGCGCAGCGTGAGCCGGACCACATACATGACATCGCCGGCGGCGGCGGTGCTGATGTCGCCGATGTCCTGCTGGTGCGCTGCCACGAAAGCCTCGCACACGTCGAGAATTGTTGGAGGGAGCGGCTGGCGGGACGACTCCAGCGTGTGGAGGGCGGCGGCGGCGCCGTCGGTGAGCGCGGGGCTCTCGGCGAACGCGGCGATGAGCGGGGCGTAGTCGGCGAGGGGATGGTCGTCGAGCCGGTAGAAGGCGCGTTCGGCCGCGTCGCGGACGCCCTTCTCGGCGTCGTAAAGCGCGGTGGAGAGGACGGCGATGGTGCGGTCGCGCCGTGGCGCGTAGGTGATGTTGTCGGCGAAAACGCGACGGCCGCAGCTCGGGTGGCGTCGTCGGCGCCCGTGAGGAGGACGTCGACGTCGCTGTCGAGTTTGGCGTCGTAGTAGGCGGCGAGCGTCAGCCACCGGGCGGCGGCCTGCCGCGCCTTGTCATCCGGCTCGGCGAGCATCCGCTGGAGCTGCTCGGCGACGTCGGGGTACCGCCTCCGCTGCACGGCGTGGCGCAGGAAGTGCTCGACGTAGCGGCTGCCGAGGAGCTCGTTGGGGGCCTGGTCGGCGGCCTCGTGGAACATCGCAAGAGCCAGGTCGGGGTCGCTGTACAGGAGTGCGGTGAGGGCGGCGGCCGCCGCGGCGCGGACCTCGGTCTGCGGGTCGGCGACGAGCCGACGGAGCGCGGGCTCGACGAGGCGCAGCCTCGCGGGTTCCTCGGCGAGGAGGTTCCCGATGGCGAGCGCGGCGGCGCTGCGGGTGGAGTTCAGCGCCGCGCTGTCGATGCTGCCGCCGTC
>JALYGZ010000239.1 GCA_030776845.1 Actinomycetota bacterium | reverse complement strand
GTGTTCGCCCGGCACCTGGCGAAGCTGCACGAGCCGCTCGGCGGCCCCGAGGCCTGGCGCGACGTGTGCCGCCGCGACACGACGGGACTGGAGGTCGCCGTGGACCTCGACGCCCTCGCGGGGCTCGACTGCCCGGTACTGCTCGTGCGAGGCGACCGGGACCCCGCCAGCGACCCCTCGCAGTACGCCCAGATGCGGGCCACGTGGCCGCAGGCCGACGAGTTCGTCGTCCCGGCCGCGGGTCACGACGTCCCGCTGACGCGCCACCGGCTGCTCGAGCCGGTCCTGGCCGACTTCCTCGACCGCGCCGATGCCTGACCGCGGCGGCCGGGGGCCGCGGGCAGTCCGGCTGCGCGGAGGGCGTCCCCCCGCGCTGGACGGCCCCGTCGTGCTGGCGGCGTTCGCGGGCTGGAACGACGCCGGGGAGGCCGCCACGGGCGCCCTGGCCGAGGTGCGCCGGCGCTCTGGGGCGACGCCGTTCGCCGACATCGACCCCGAGGACTTCCTGGACTTCCAGTCCGTGCGGCCCACCGTGCGCTTCGACGAGGACGGTGGGCGCCGCATCGACTGGCCGCCCAACCGCTTCTCGCGGGCCAGGCTGGACGGCAGCGACCGCCACGTCGTGCTGCTGGAGGGCACCGAGCCGAACTACCGCTGGCGGGCCTTCACCGAGGGCATCATCGGCTTCGTGCGTGACCTCGGCGCCGAGCTGGTGGTGACGCTCGGGGCGCTGCAGGTCGACGTGCCGCACACCAGGGCCGTGCCCGTCACCGGCTCCTCGTCGTCACCGGACGTGGCGGCCCGGCTCGGCCTGCGCCGCAGCACCTACGAGGGCCCGACCGGCATCGTCGGGGTGCTGCACCAGGCGTGCCTGTCCGCCCGGGTCCCGGCCGTGTCGCTGTGGGCGGGCGTGCCCCACTACCTGGCGGGCGGTCCCTACCACGCCGGGGCCCTCGCGCTGGGGGAGCGCATCGTCGGACTCGTCGGCGCCGACATCGCGCTCGACGGGCTCGCCCGGCGGGCCGCGGCCCAGCGGGACGAGATCGGCGAGCTGGTCGCCGACGACGAGGACCTGACCGCCTACGTCGCCGAACTGGAGCGAAGGTTCGACGCCGCGCCGGAGGGCGGCCCACCGGACAGCCAGGTCAGCGGCGAGCAGCTGGCCGCCGAGTTCCAGCGCTACCTGCGCGACCGGGGGACCGAGCGCTGACCGCCTGACGGGGGCCGGGCGCGGCGCGGCCCCGACACGGTTGACCCGCCGGCGGCGGGGGGAGCCTGCCCGGCGGACAGGCTCGAGGGGGTGGAAGATGGCCGACAAGCCGGACCCGCAGGACGTGCCGGACACGATCGCCCGGTCGCCGGCGAAGGCGCAGCGCACCTGGAAGAAGGCCCACGACTCGGCCGTGGAGACCTACGGGGAGGGGGAGCGGGCCCACCGCGCCGCGTTCTCCGCACTCAAGCACAGCTTCGAGAAGGTCGGCGACCACTGGGAGCCCAAGGGGCGCAAAGGTCCCTCGGACCCCCGCGCCGCGGATCCCGACGCCCGGCGCAAGTCGGGTGGGGGCCTGGGGGGCGTCGACCTGCACGGACACAGCAAGCGGGAGCTGTACGAGCGGGCGAAGGATCTGGACATCCAGGGGCGCTCGAAGATGAGCAAGCGGCAGCTCGCCGAGCGCATCGCCCAGAAGCAGGGTTGACGGCTACGCCGCCCCACGGCCCGGACGGGGAAAGAAAACGGCACCGGTGTGCGGTACCGGTGCCGTTGCGTGCCCTGGCGACGGGGAGAAGCCGGGCACGGTGGACGACGTGGGGTGTCGTCCGCTAGGTCTGTGTGATCAGCCGGGGGCGGTCACCACTTGCGCGGCGCGCCGAGCACGCCGACCAGCATGCTGAAGCTGGCGATGGCGACCGTGGCCCGGTACTTGAGACGGTCCTTCATGCGGTCTCCTCAAGCTGGCTGACTGCTCCGCTCACCGGTGGTGTCGGCGGCCCTGGGGGGTTCCTTGAGCGATTCGGCGAGTTTTTCCGCTCAGGACGCCAGCGCCCGTCGCAGGAAGTCCAGCTGCAGCCACAGCAGGTTCTCCTCGACGACGCTCTGCGGGGTCATGTGGGTCACGCCCGACAGCGGCAGCACGGCGTGGGGCCTCCCCGCCTCCACCAGGGCGCGCGAGAGGCGCAGCGTGTGCGCCGCCACCACGTTGTCGTCGGACATCCCGTGGACGAGCAGCAGCGGCCGTCTCAGCGAGGGCGCGTCGTCCAGCAGCGAGTTGGCGCGGTAGCGGTCGCCGGCCTCGCCGGGCAGACCCAGGTAGCGCTCGGTGTAGTGGGTGTCGTACAGCCTCCAGTCGGTGACGGGCGCGCCCGCGACAGCCGCGTGGAACACGTCGGGACGCCGCAGCACCGCACACGCGGCCAGGTAGCCGCCGAACGACCATCCGCGGATCGCGACCCGTGAGACGTCCAGCCGGGGATACCGCGCTGCCGCGGCTGCCAGGGCGTCGACCTGGTCGTCCAGTGGTGCGCTGGCCAAGTCACCGGCGACGGCTCGCTCCCACGCCGGTCCCCGGCCGGGCGTGCCCCGCCCGTCGACGACCAGCACGGCGAAGCCGGCGTCGGCGAACCACTGCGACACGAGATAGGCGTCGCGCGCGCGCACGACGCGCTGCGCGTGCGGTCCCCCGTATGGGTCGAGCAGCACCGGCAGGGGTCCCCGTGACCCGGTCCTGGGCAGCAGGAGCGCCGCCCGCAGCTGTCGCCGCCCGAGGCGCAGGAACTCGACGTTGGGCTCGACCCGGGGTGTGGCCCCGCGGGACGGGACCGCCACGGCCCCCGCCGGGCCGTTGACCCGCGCCTCGGCGCCGTGGCCGTGCATGTCCGCGGACACGACGACCGTGACGTTCCCGCCCGCGGCGGCGTCGCACGCGCCGTCGACCGGTGAGAGGGCCCGCGGCGGGCCCGGCTCCAGCGGGACCTGGTAGACGCCGACCGCCGTCGGCTCGCCCGAGGCGGTCACCACCGCCCGGTGCTCGTCGACGTCG
>JALYGZ010000238.1 GCA_030776845.1 Actinomycetota bacterium | reverse complement strand
GGGCTACGCTGCGGCCGAGGTGCGCGAGGCCATGGCCGGCGTCCCCGACGACGCCGACCTGGAGGCCGCCCAGCTGCTGCGCAGCGCGCTGCGCACCCTCGGGCGACGGTAGCCGACCGGCCGGCCGACGGCCGCGCACAGGACGAGGCCCCCGTGGACGAGATCCTCACCCAGACGCAGATCACCGGCGACGCCGAGCTCGACGCGTCCCTGCGCCCCCGCCGCCTGGGCGAGTTCGTCGGCCAGGAGCGCATCAAAGAGCAGCTGTCGCTCGTGCTCGACGGCGCCCGCGGACGCGGTGAGGTGGCGGACCACCTGCTGTTCAGCGGCCCGCCGGGGCTGGGCAAGACCAGCCTGGCCGGGATCGTCGCGGCGGAGCTGGGCGCCGACCTGCGGGCCACGAGCGGGCCGGCCCTGGAGCGTCCCGGCGACCTGGCCGCCATCCTGACCAACGTCGAGGTCGGCGACGTGCTGTTCGTCGACGAGATCCACCGGCTGCCGCGCCAGGTGGAGGAGGTCCTGTATCCGGCGATGGAGGACTTCCGCCTGGACATCGTCGTGGGAAAGGGCCCCGGCGCGCGGGCGCTGCAGCTGCCCCTGCCGGTGTTCACGCTCGTCGGCGCAACCACGCGGACCGGCCTGATGACGTCGCCGCTGCGCGAGCGGTTCGGCTTCGCCGCCCGGCTCGACTACTACAGTGAGGCCGACCTCGGGACGGTCCTGGAGCGCAGCGCCCGCATCCTCGGCGTGACGCTGCGGCCCGACGGCGCCGCCCGCGTCGCCCGGCGCGCCCGGGGCACCCCGAGGGTGGCCAACCGCCTGCTGCGGCGGGTCCGGGACTACGCGCAGGTGCGCGCCGACGGCCTGGTCACCGACGAGGTCGCCGCCGCCGCCCTCGCCCTGTTCGACGTCGATGAGCGCGGCCTGGACCCCCTGGACCGCAGCGTGCTACAGGCGCTGTGCCGCAGCGGCGGGCCGGTCGGGTTGTCGACGCTGGCCGTCGCGGTGGGGGAGGAGGCCGACACCGTCGAGGACGTCGTCGAGCCGTTCCTGATCAAGGAGGGACTGCTGGCGCGCACCGCCCGGGGGCGGGTGGCCACGCCGGCCGCCTTCGCCCATCTGGGGCTGGACACGGCCGGGCCGGGCCCCACGCTGTTCGGCGGCTGACGGCGCCACCGGCGCCGTGCGCGACCACGGTGCTATCGTGTCGACTCGCGTGGCAGGGGGCCGCGCGTTCTCTTTGCCGGCCGCCGTCGCCGCCCCGCCGTTGCAGGAAAGCGACCCACATGGAAGCCCTCATCGCTCAGGCCCTCCCGTTCATCCTCATCGTGGGGGTGTTCTGGCTGCTTGTGTTCCGCCCGCAACAGCAGCGGGCGAAGCGTCATCGCGAGCTGATCTCGTCCATCTCGCGCAACGACCGGGTGGTCTCCATCGGCGGCCTGCACGGCACCGTCCAGTCGGTCGACGAGGACACCGTCCGCCTCGAGGTCGACAAGGGCATCGTCCTCACCATGTCCAAGTCCGCGGTGGCCCGCCGCCTGGTCGACGCCGACACGGGAATGCCGGAGTAGGGGTGCGCCGGGCCGACCCGGAGCGCGAGTTCCCCGGCGACGCCCTCGCGTTCCGTCCGGGTCACGAGGGTGTGCCGCTCGGCGGTCGGACCCCGTCGGGCGAGGAGCAGGCCGTCCCGGAGCCGCCCGTCCAGCGTGGCGGACTCGACACCCTGGACGCGGTCAAGTCCAGCCCCCGCATCGCGGCGTTCATCACCGCCGCCGACGACTTCCTGGGGGCCCAGGGCTTCACCGAGCACGGCTTCCGTCACGCCAACCTCGTCGGCCACATCGCACGCAACGTCCTGCTGCACCTGGGGTACGACCCGCGGACCGCCGAGCTCGCCGCGATCGCGGGCTACCTGCACGACGTCGGCAACGTCGTCAGCCGCGCCTACCACGGGCAGATGTCGGCGATGATCGCCTACGACCTGCTCTCCGAGCTCCAGGTGGAGCCTCCGGAGACGGCCCAGGTCCTCAGCGCCGTCGGCAACCACGAGGAGCAGTACGGCGTCGCGGTGTCGCCGATCGGCGCCGCGGTCATCCTGGCCGACAAGTCCGACGTCCACCGCAGCCGCGTGCGCAAGGACGCCTCGATCGACATGGACATCCACGATCGCGTCAACTACGCGGTGGAGGCGTCGTTCCTGCGCGTGGACCCGGAGGCGGCCACGCTCACGCTCGAGCTGCGCATCGACACCGCGATCAGCCACGTGCTCGAGTACTTCGAGATCTTCCTCGAGCGGATGGTCATGTGCCGGCGGGCCGCCCGCACGCTGGGATGCGACTTCCGGATCACCGTGAACGACGTGCCCGTCCTGTAAGCCGGCCGCGAAGATGGTGCGCAGGGGCAAGGGCAGCCGGCTCGCCGTGCTCGTCACCTGCCTCGCGGTCGTCGCGGGCATGTGGGCGACGATACTCACGCTGGGCTGGGGGCCGCGCCTGGGCCTGGACCTGCAGGGCGGCGTCAGCCTGACGCTGTTGCCCGAGCGCGGCCAGGGCGCCGTCGACCAGGCGGTGCTCGACCAGACCGTCGAGGTGATCCGTCAGCGCATCGACGCCCTCGGCGTCGCCGAGCCCGAGATCGCCCGCCAGGGCGACACGGTCATCGTGCAGCTGCCCGGCGTCGCCGACCGCGAGCAGGCCGAGGACGTCATCGGGCGCACCGCCCGGCTCGCGTTCCGACCCGTGCTGGCGGTCATCCCGCCCGGGTCCCCGGCGTACCGTCGGGCGGGCCCTCCGTGCGGCGAGCTGCTGCAGGCCCAGCCCCCCGACGACGAGCCGGTCGTGCTGTGCGAGCGGGGCGTGGCCGAGGCCGGCGCCGGGGACGGGGTGCGCGAGCTGCCCCCGCGGCGGTGGAACAAGCTGCGCCTGGGCCCGGTCGCCCTGACCGGTTCCGGGGTGACCGACGCGCGGGCGGCCGTGGACGAGGCGGGTCTGAGCTGGCGGGTGGACCTGGACCTGAACGCCCGGGCCGCACAGGGCTTCGCGGCGGTGACCGGCAGGCTCGCGTGCTTCCCGCTCAACTCCCCGCGGCGCCAGCTGGGGATCGTGCTGGACAACATCGTCGAGTCCGCGCCGCCCATGGCTGCCAGCGTCCGGTGCGACGAGGGCATCACCGGGGGCAGGGCCACCATCGAGACCGGCGGCGAGGAGGAGGCCCGCGAGCTGGCGCTCGTGCTGCGCACCGGCGCGCTGCCGATCTCGCTGGAGATCGAGCAGTCCCAGGGCGTCTCCCCGACGCTGGGCCGCAGCTCGCTGCGGGCCGGGCTGGCTGCCGGCTTCCTGGGCCTGGCCCTCGTCGCCGCCTACCTCATGTTCCTGTACCGGGGCATCGGGTTGGCGGCGATCGCGGAACTGGCCATGTTCGGGCTGGTCACCCTCGGCCTGGTGATCGTGCTGGGCAACACGGCCGGGTTCACCCTCACCCTGGCCGGCATCGCCGGCATCATCGTCTCGGTCGGCATCGCCGCGGACTCGTCCATCATCTACCGGGAGCGCTACCGCGACGAGGTGCGGGCCGGGCGCACCGTGCGCAGCGCCGCCGACCACGCCTACCGCCGCAGCTTCCGCACCAACCTGACCGGCAACACCGTGTCGCTGCTGGCGGCCGCGGTGCTGTACTTCCTGGCCGTGGGTCCGGTGCGCGGCTTCGCCTTCACCCTGGGGCTGTCCACGCTCATCGACACGCTGTTGCTGGCGACCTTCACCCGGTCGCTGTTCGGGCTGCTGGCCAACGAGCCGCGCCTGGCCCGGTCCCCGCTGATGGGCCTGCGCGCGGACGTCGTCGCGCCGACGGTCGACGGGCAGCCCCCGCGGCGCGCCTCGGGCTCGGTCGCCGGGGGCAAGGGCTCGTCGGCGTGAGCGCCGTGGCGGCCGGCTCGCGGTCCGGGCGGGTGGTCCGCTTCCTGAGCGGGCGGGCCGAGGTCGACTTCATCGGCCGGTCACGGCGCTGGGCGCTGGTGTCGCTCGCCCTGGTGGTCATGTCGCTGGGTGGACTGGGGCTGCGGGGGCTGAACTTCGGGATCGACTTCACCGGCGGCACGGTGTTCGTCGTGACCGACGCCACCCGGGATTTCACCGCCGAGCAGGTGCGCGACGCCCTCGGGGACCTGGGGGTCGAGGAGGTGCAGGCCCAGGTGGTCGAGGACGGCCGGGGCCTGCGCGTGTCCACGCCCGGCGTCGACGAGATCGGCGGGTCCAGGCAGCGCACCGTCCTGGACCGCGTCGCGGCCATCACCGGGGTCGACCCCGCCCGCGTCGACTCCAGCGCCGTCGGCCCGCGCTGGGGAGCCGAGGTCAGCGGGAGGGCGCTACGCGGCCTGGGCGTCTTCCTCGTCCTGGTCGTGGCCTACATCACCGTGCGGTTCGAGCTGCGCATGGCCGTGGCCGCCCTCGTCACGCTGCTGCACGACGTGCTCGTCACCGTCGGCGTGTACGCGATCGTCGGCTTCCAGGTGTCGCCGGCCTCGGTCATCGCCTTCCTGACCATCCTGGGCTACTCGCTGTACGACACGGTGGTGGTGTTCGACCGGGTCCGGGAGGACACCGCGTCGCTGTCCTCGACATCGACGGCCACCTACGGCGAGGCCGCCAACCGCGCCCTCAACCACGTGCTCGTGCGGTCCCTGTCCACGTCGGTCACGTCGCTGCTGCCGGTGGGCTCGCTGTTGTTCGTGGGCGCGAACCTGCTGGGGGCGGACACGCTGTCGGACCTCGCCCTCGCGCTGTTCGTCGGGATGGCGGTGGGGACCTACTCCTCGATCTTCCTCGCCACCCCCTTCCTGGTGTGGCTCAAGGAGCGCGAGTCGCGCTATGCGGAACTGCGGGCCCGGGTCCTGTCGCGCAGGGGCGGAGCGGCGCAGGGGCGCGCGTGATCTAGACTGCGCCGCCCATGAGAATCGAATTCGACACCTCGATCCTGTACGACTCGGTGCGCGACGTCGAGGACTTCCCCAAGCCCGGCGTCACGTTCAAGGACATCACGCCGCTGCTCGGTGACCCGGCCGCCTTCTCCAGCGCCGTCGACGCCATCGTCATCAGCTTCGGGCGCGGCACCATCGACAAGGTGGTGGGGATCGAGGCGCGCGGTTTCATCATCGCCGCGCCGGTGGCGTACCACTTCGGCGCGGGGTTCGTGCCGCTGCGCAAGGCGGGCAAGCTGCCCGCCGAGACCGTGGACGAGACCTACGAGCTGGAGTACGACACGGCGACGCTGGAGGTGCACGCCGACGCGCTGGCACCCGGGGACCGGGTGCTGATCGTCGACGACGTGCTGGCCACGGGCGGGACCGCGCGCGCCGCGTGCAACCTCGTCGAGCGCGCCCGGGCCACCGTGGCCGGGCTGGCCTTCGTGATCGAGCTGGAGTTCCTCAAGGGCGCGGGGAAGATCGAGGGCTACGACTTCCGCAGCCTGCTGAAGTACTAGGGGCGGGGCGAAACGACGCACGGTACGGTTGACGGTTACAGGGTGAACGGAGGGCCTACGAGTCCACAGGAGCGTCGCCCCACCACAGAGGCGCTCGACACGCGCCGGAACGATGATGCCTCCGGCGCCTCCCCCCCGCGCCCCCGCCACTCGGGGGTGAAGGCGGTACTGGCACGTCTGGCCATGTTCGACGCCGGGCCGACGGTCCCCGACCGCGTCCAGCCGCTCGTCGCGACCCTGCGGGCCTCGGCGCCGCGGGTCGACGTCAAGCAGGTGCTGCGGGCCTACGAGGTCGCCGAGGCCGCCCACGCCGGGCAGCAGCGGTGCTCCGGCGACCCCTACATCGTCCACCCGATCGGCGTCGCCGAGATCCTGGCCGAGCTGGGCACGGACACGCCCACAATCGTCGCGGCGCTGCTGCACGACGTGGTGGAGGACACCGCGGTATCCCTGGACGAGGTGGTCGCCCAGTTCGGGGAGGAGACCGCCGGCCTCGTCGACGGGGTCACCAAGCTCGACCGCATCCGGGTCGCCACCCGCGAGGAGCGCCAGGCCGAGAGCCTGCGCAAGATGCTGATCGCCATGGCCAGCGACTTCCGCGTGCTGGTCATCAAGCTGGCCGACCGGTTGCACAACATGCGCACCCTGCACCATCTGCCGCGGGACAAGCAGACGCGCATCGCCGAGGAGACCCTGGCCATCTACGCGCCCCTGGCCCACCGCCTGGGCATGCAGACGTTCAAGTGGCAGCTGGAGGACCTGGCCTTCGCGACGCTGCATCCCAAGCGCTTCGACGAGATCAGGGCGCTGGTGGCAGACCGCGAGCCTCAGCGAGAGCGTTATCTGGAGCGCGTGGTGGCCGAGGTGGAGGAGCACCTGCGGGGCGTGAAGATCCGCGCGGAGGTGACCGGCCGCCCGAAGCACTACTTCTCGATCTACGACAAGATGGTCTACCGCGGCAAGGAGTTCAACGACATCTACGACCTGGTCGGCATCCGCGTGATCGTCGACTCGGTCAAGGACTGCTACGCGGCGCTGGGCATGCTGCATGCCCTGTGGCGGCCCGTCCCCGGCCGCTTCAAGGACTACATCGCCATGCCGAAGTTCAACCTCTACCAGAGCCTACATACCACGGCGGTGGGGCCGGAGGGCCGGCCGATCGAGGTTCAGATCCGTACCCGGGCCATGCACCGCACCGCCGAGTACGGCGTGGCCGCCCACTGGAAGTACAAGCAGAGCCGGGGGGCGTCCCGGCGCGGCGACGACGGCGAGGCCGAGTGGCTGGCGCACATGCTCGACTGGCAGTCCGACACCCAGGACGCCGGCGAGTTCATGCGCAACATGAAGCTGGACCTGTACGCCGACGAGGTCTTCGTGTTCACCCCCAAGGGCGACGTGCGGTCGCTGCCGCGCGGGTCCACGCCCGTGGACTTCTCCTACGCCATCCACACCGAGGTCGGCCACGCCACGGTGGGTGCCCGCGTCAACGGTCGGCTCGTCGCGCTGGACTACGAGCTACGCAACGGCGAGACGGTCGAGATCCTGACGTCCAAGGCGCCCGACGCCGGGCCGTCGCGCGACTGGCTGGAGTTCGTGGGCTCGTCGCGGGCGCGCAGCAAGATCAAGCAGTGGTTCAGCCGCGAGCGCCGGGTCGACGCCATCGAGAAGGGGCGCGAGGAGCTGCGCAAGGCGCTGGCCAAGCAGGGCATGAGCCGGCGGCGGCTGGGTGGCGGCGCCGAGCTGGAGGCCGTCGCCCAGCAGATGAACTACCGGGACGTGGAGGCGCTGTACCGGGCGATCGGCGACGGCCACCTGTCCGCCCAGGCCGCCGTGCAGCAGCTGGCCGGCAGGGTCGCCGACGAGGAGGAGACCGACGACGTCGTCGCCCCATCGGTCGCCCCGCCGGCGCGCGCCTCGGAGGCGGTGCTGGTCGAGGGCACCGACGGCGTCCTGGTCACCCTGGCCCGCTGCTGCACGCCCGTGCCGCGCGATGACATCCTGGGCTTCGTCACGCGCGGGCGCGGCGTGTCGGTGCACCGCGGGGACTGCCCCAACGCCGAGGAGCTGCGGCGCCACCCGGACCGCCTGATCGGCGTGCGGTGGAACTCCAGCGCACCGTCGACGTTCCGGGTCACCGTCCAGGTCGAGGCGCTGGACCGCAAGCAGCTGCTGCGGGACATCACCACCGTGCTCGGGGACCTGCAGGTCAACATCCTGTCGGCGCAGGTGACGACCCGCCGGGACCGCGTCGCGTTCCTGCGCTTCACCTTCGAGCTGGCCGACATCGCCCACCTGGACCACACGCTCAAGCAGGTGCGGCGGGTCGCGTCGGTGTACGACGCCTACCGGGTGGTGCCCTGGCGCGCGAAGGCCGGCGCCGACCGGAGCCCGTCCTGAGCACCGCCGGGCCGCCCGGCCCGGCCCCCCACGGGTCCGGGCGCTTCTGCGACCGTGTCGTGCTGGGCATGTGGCAGGCCAACTGCTACGTGCTCGGGGACGCCTCGCTGGGCGCCGCATTCGTGGTCGACCCCGGGCAGGACGGCGGCCCGGAGGTCCTGCGCCTGCTGGCCCACCGCGGCGCCACCTGCGAGGCGATCGTGTTGACCCACGGCCACATCGACCACATCTGGTCGGTGCCGGAGCTGGCGAGACGACTGGACGTCCCGGTCCTGTTGCACCCCGGCGACCGCTGGCTGTGGGACAACCCGGCCGCCGGCTTCGGCGACCTTCCGCCGGACACGCTGCGGACCCAGCTGGGCCTGGAGTGGGACCCGCCGACCGAGCGCCTGGAGGACCTGCGCGACGGCCAGAGGCTGTCGTTGGCCGGCATGCGCCTGCGGGTTCGCCACACGCCCGGGCACACGCCCGGGTCGTGTGTGTTCCACCTGGCCGACACCGGCGACGACGATCCGCTGCTGCTGTCCGGCGACCTCATCTTCGCCGGCTCGGTCGGGCGCACCGACTTCCCGCGCGGCTCCTGGGCGGACCAGATGGACTCCATCGCCAGGGTGGTGCTGCCGCTGGAGGACCGCACGGTCCTCCGCAGCGGTCACGGCCCGCAGACGACCGTCGGCGTGGAGCGGGCGACGAACCCCTTCCTGCGCAGCCTGGTCTGACCCCCGCCGGCGGCTAGCATCGCCGTCCATGGCGGTTCCGGAGGCAGTGCGGGGCGCGCCCGACTGGCTGCCGCCGGCGGCGCGGGTGTTCGACCTGGTCGAGCGTACCTTCCTGGAGCACGCCCGGCTGGCCGGCTACGAGCGGGTCCGGGTGCCGGTCTTCGAGCACACCGAGCTCTTCGCGCGCGGGATCGGCGCCTCGACCGACGTGGTCCAAAAGGAGATGTACACGTTCGTCGACAAGGGCGGGCGCTCGCTGACGCTGCGGCCCGAGGGCACCGCCGGCGTGGTGCGGGCCGCCCTGCAGGCGGGCGTGCCCCGCTCCGGCGGGCTGCCGGCCAAGTACGCCTACGCCGGTGAGTTCTTCCGCCACGAGCGGCCGCAGGCCGGGCGGCAGCGCCAGTTCACCCAGGTCGGCGTCGAGGCGCTCGGCAGCGACGACCCGGTGCTGGACGCGGAGGTCGTCCTGGTGGGATGGGAGGCGCTGCGGGCCGCGGGCGTCGACGACCTGGTGCTGCGCGTCAACAACCTGGGCGACCGCTCCGATCGCGCCGAGTACCACGCGGTGCTGAACGCCTACCTGGACCGCTTCGACGACCTGCCGCCGGACGTGGCCGCCCGCCGGCACCTCAACCCGCTCCGCGCCTTCGACTCCAAGGCGCCGGGCATGCCGGCGATCATGGCCGACGCCCCGCTGCTGGGCGACCACATCGGCCCGGCCGCCGCGGAACACCACGCCGTGGTCGTCGAGCTGCTGCGCGACCAGGGCCTGCCGCTGACCCACGACCCACGGCTGGTCCGGGGGCTGGACTACTACACGCGCACGACGTTCGAGTACCAGGCGGGCACGCTGGGGGCGCAGAACGCCGTCGGGGGTGGCGGTCGCTACGACGGGCTGGCCGAGGATCTGGGCTGGCCCGAGCGGTTCCCCGGCGTGGGCTGGGCCCTGGGCGTCGACCGGACCGTCCTCGCCCTGCG
>JALYGZ010000237.1 GCA_030776845.1 Actinomycetota bacterium | reverse complement strand
AGACCTACCGCGCCCACGCGGACGAGTACGACAAGCTGTTCGCTCCGATCATCAAGGCCCTCGACAACGACACGATGATCGAGATGAACGCCCAGGTCGACGTGGGGGGCAGGGGAGAGGAAGTCGTCGCCCACGAGTTCCTCGTCAAGATCGGCGTGCTCGCCGAGTAGCCGGGCTTCAGCCCCCGCCGTCGGTGGCGGGCACCGTCTCGGAGCCCGGGGCGCCCGCCACGGTCCGCGCCACGTCGACGAACGTCTTCAGCGCCGGGGACTCCTGGCTCTCGTGGTAGGCGAGGCTGAGCTCGGAGGTCGCCGCGCGCTCCCGCAGCGGGACGAAGGCGACCCTGGCCCGCAGGAACGCGCCCACCGAGCTCGGGACCAGCGCCACGCCGAACCCGGCCGCCACGAGCCCCAGCATCGTCGGATACTGCAGCGCCTCCTGGGCCAGGCGCGGGCTGAAGCCCGCCTGTCGGCAGAGGCTGACGATGTGGTCGTACACATAGGGCACCCGCGGACGGGGGAAGAGCACGAACCCCTCGCCGGCGAGTTCGGCCAGGGGGATGCGCGACCGATCGCTCAGCCGGTGCCCGGGTGGCAGCGCGGCCACCAGCGGCTCCACGAGCAGCGGCGTCAGGACCAGTCCGGGCAGGTCGTGCAGCTCCCGGACCAGCCCCACGTCGAGCTCGTCGGTCAGGGTCGACAGCTGGTGCTCGGTGGTGAGCTCCCGCAGCTCCAGCTGCACGTCGGGAGCCTGGGCGCGGTAGGCCTGCAGGATGTGGGGCAGCAGCCCGTACGACGCGGAGTCGACGAACCCGACCGTCAACCATCCCAGCTGTCCGCGGGCCGTCCGACGGGCCGACTCCACCGCCAGGTCGGCGTCGCGCAGCATCCGTCGAGCCCATCCGAGGAACACGTGCCCGGCATCGGTGAGCTCCACGCGGCGGCTGGTGCGGCGGAACAGCGTCGTCCCGACCTCGGCCTCCAGCTGCTTGATCTGCTGGCTCAGCGGCGGCTGGGCGATGTGCAGGCGCTCGGCGGCGCGGTGGAAGTGCAGCTCCTCGGCAACGGCGACGAAGTACCGCAGGTGGCGCAACTCCATGAATCAGTCCAATGGGCGCGGCTGCGTGTCGACCCTGTCGCCGGACGGGTCCCCAGTATCGCAGGCTGCGCCAGGGCCCGGCGGCGGTCACGACCCCCGGGGCGGTCGCCGGAACGGTGCCGTAGAGTAGGGCCCCGACCGGCGTGACGAAGCGAGCCGCCGCCAGCCGATGACGGAGGACCCATGCTGCGCGCGGGGCCGGGGAGCGCCAACCGTTCCGCCGCCGCGGACGCCACCGCCATCCGCTCGCGCACCGGGCCCGGCCCGGCCTCCTCGTGTGGGGCGCTCGACGCCGTCAACGGCCCGATCGACGCGCTGCTCGAGTCCTTCCTGGCCGAGCGGGTGGCCGAGCTGGCCGCGATGGATCCCATGCTGGACGGCATCGGGCGGGAGGTCGCCGGGCTCGTCCGAGCGGGCGGGAAGCGGTTGCGTCCCGCCTTCGTGTACTGGGGCTACCGGGCCACGGGGCGGGGCCACCGTGACGAGCTGTACGCGCCGGCCGCGGCGGTCGAGCTGCTGCACACCTTCGCCCTCATCCACGACGACGTCATGGACCGCTCGGCGCGCCGGCGGGGCCGTCCGGCCGTCCACGAGGCGCTGGCGGCCACCCACGGGCGCGAGGGGCTACGCGGCGACGCCGGCTGGTTCGGGGTCGGTGGGGCCATCCTGGCCGGCGACCTCGCGTTCGTGTGGGCCGACCAGCTGCTCGACGGCGCCGACCTGCCGCCCGAGGCGGTGGACCGGGCGCGGCGGGTCTTCACCGAGCTGCGGGTCGAGGTCATGGCCGGCCAGTACCTGGACCTGCGCCTGGCCGGCGCCGTCTCGGCCTCCCAGGAGGACTCGCTGCGCGTGGCCCTGCTCAAGTCCGGCAGGTACACGGTCACCCGCCCGCTGCAGCTCGGTGCCGCCCTGGGCGGGCACCCCCCGGGGCTGGCCGCGGCCCTGCCCGTGTACGGCGACGCGATCGGGCTCGCCTTCCAGCTCCGCGACGACGTGCTGGGCCTGTTCGGCGACCCCGCCGCCACCGGCAAGGGGGCGCTGGAGGACCTGCGCGAGGGCAAGCGGACGCTGCTGATGCTGCGGGCCCTGGAGCTCGCCGGCGCGAGGGACCGCGGTGAGCTGGTCAGGATCCTGGACACGCCCGGTGTCGTCGAGGCCGACGCCGAGCGCGCCCGGGAGATCGTGCTCGGTTGTGGCGCGCTGTCGGCGGTGGAGCGGCTGGTCGACGACAGCCAGCGGCGGGCGCGCCGGGCGCTCGCCGGCGTACGGTCGCCGTCGCGCGAGGCGCTGGAGGACCTCGCCGACCTCGCCGTCTTCCGCGTGACGTGATGCCCGGCCGGGTGGTCGTCGTGGGCGCCGGCCTGGGCGGACTGTCGGCCGCCGTCAGGCTGGCGGCTGCGGGCGCCCGGGTCACGCTGCTGGAGCGGGAGGCGCGTCCGGGGGGCCGGGCCGGTCGCTTCGACCGCGACGGCTACGCGTTCGACACCGGCCCCTCTGTGCTGACCATGCCCGGGCTGGTCGCCGAGCTGTTCGCCCGGGCTGGCGAGGACATGGGCGAGCACCTGCCGGTGCGACGCCTGGACCCCGCCTACCGGGCGAGCTTCCACGACGGGTCTGTGCTGTGCGTGC
Organism: Actinomycetota bacterium; assembly: GCA_030776845.1. Lineage (GTDB taxonomy): Bacteria > Actinomycetota > Nitriliruptoria > Euzebyales > Egibacteraceae > JAHWKQ01. The sequence continues at coordinate 3,586 of JALYGZ010000237.1, read as the reverse complement.
GCGGCGGCGTCGACGCGATGGAGCAGGAGGTACGCGAGGTCTGTGGGCCACGCGAGGCGGCGCGCTTCCGGGGCTTCGCCGAGCACCTGCGCCGCCTCTACCGGCTGGAGTACCCGACCTTCATCGACCGCAACTTCCACAGCCCCCTGGACCTCGTCCGCCCGCAGCTGGCCGTGCTCGCCCGCCTGGGCGGCCTCCGGCGGCTCCACCCGCTGGTGTCCAGCCACCTGCGCGACTGGCGGCTGCGGCGCCTGTTCACGTTCCAGGCGATGTACGCGGGCATGAGCCCGTTCCGGGCGCTGGGCGTCTACGCGGTGATCGCGTACATGGACACCGTCGCCGGGGTCTACTTCACCCCCGGCGGCATCCACCGGCTGCCGACGGAGCTGGCGGCGCTGGCCAGCCGCGTCGGGGTCGACCTCCGCTACCGCTCGACTGTCGAGCGCGTCGAGGTCCGTGGTGGTCGCGCCACCGGCGTGCGCACCACCGACGGCGCATTCGTGCCGGCCGACGTCGTCGTCGTCAACCCGGACCTGCCGGCCGCGTACCGCGACCTGCTGCCGGCCGCCGCGACGCCCCCGCGAGTCCGCCGGCTGCGCTACTCACCGTCGTGCGTCGTCGTCCACCTGGGCCTGGACCGGCGCCTGCGCGGCGCAGAGCACCACAACATCCACTTCGCCCGCGACTACCGGGAGTCCTTCGACGACCTGCTCGCCGGACGCCTGCAGCGCGACCCCTCCTGGTTCCTCACGGTGCCGACCCGCGACGACCCCGGGCTGGCGCCACCCGGCGGCGAGGTCGGCTTCCACCTGCTCCCGGCGCCCAACCGCCAGGGGGTGGCGGCCACGCAGATCGACTGGGACGCACAGGCCCCGCGCGAGCTGCTGGCCGCGCAGGGTCGCATGGAGGCGGCCGGCTACGGCCCCGTCCGCGACGCCACGCGCGTCGCGGAGGTGGTCACCCCCGCGGACTGGGAGCGTCGGGGGATGGCCGCCGGCACCCCGTTCGCGGCGAGCCACACCCTCGGCCAGACGGGCCCGTTCCGCCCGCGCAACGTGGCCCCCAGAGTCGACGGCGTGGTGTTCGTGGGCTCCGGCACGACCCCCGGCGTCGGCGTGCCCATGGTTCTGGTCTCCGGCCGGCTGGCCGCCGAGCGCGCCGTCGCCATGCTGGGGTCCGCCGCCCGGTGGCCGCCGCGCGCGGCGTGGGCGGGACCGCGGGCGTGGGCCGGTCAGACCGCATGAGTGGCTACCGCCACCCCCCGCCGTCGCAGGCGCTGGTGCGGTCGTGGCTGCGCGACGGCGGCACGGCCACCGTCGACCTGGACACCAGCTACGAGCTGTGCCGGCGACTCAACGCCGCCCACGGCCGCACCTACTACTTCGCCACCCGCTTCCTGCCCCCGGACCGCCGGCGTCACGTGCATGCCCTGTACGGCTTCGCCCGGTACGCCGACGACCTCGTCGACCACCTCGACCTGCCCTGGGACGGCGATCGGCGGGCCCGGGCCCTGCACTCGTGGGCCGACGAGATGAGCCGCTGCATCGCCGGTGGCCAGACCGACGACCCGGTCCTGAAGGCGGCCGTGCACACCGTCGCGACGTTGGGCATCCGCCACGACGACGTCCGGGCGTTCCTGCGCTCCATGGCCATGGACGCCCACGTCACCCGCTACCCGACATGGGCGGCGCTGTCGGAGTACGTCCACGGCTCGGCGGCCGTCATCGGCTCGATGCTCCTGCCCATCCTCGGCGCCCGCCATCCGCGGGCCCGCGAGCGGGCCATGGACCTGGGAGTCGCCTTCCAGCTGACCAACTTCCTGCGCGACGTCGGCGAGGACTGGGACCGGGGCCGCATCTACCTGCCCCTGGAGGACCTGGACCGGTTCGGGGTCACCGAGGCGGACTTCCGCGCCCGCCGCGTGGGTCCGGCCCTCGCCCGCCTGCTGGCCTTCGAGGTGTCTCGCACCCGCGCGCTGTACCGGCGCGCGGAGGAGGGCTGGTGGATGCTGCCCCCCACCAGCCGACCGTGCGTGCGGATCGCCCACCGCCTGTACGCCCAGATCCTCGACCGCATCGAGGCCGCCGACTACCAGGTGTTCGCCGTCAGGGCCACCGTGCCGGCCGGGCGCAAGCTGGCCGTCGCCGCCGGCGAGCTCGTGCTGCCCCGGACGATCAGCCGAATGGCCCCGCCCGGCGGGCGGTGCGACCATGGGCGCGTCACGGGTCGCGCGTGATGGGCGCGCGTCAGCCCACCGCGACGAAGGCGAGTGACGTGCAGCCGTTCACCAACTCCTCCCGCCCCGCTGGCGACACGCCCCTGCACGCCGTGCGGGGGACCCCCGCGACCCGGGCCGACGTGGTCGTGGAGCTGGACCACCTGCGCCCCGTCATGGTCCGCCGCTCGATCGACCTGTGGACCGAGCGGGCCTACCACGTCGCCGACGTGACCGACGAATGCGCCGACCTGGTCACCGTCAGTGGCGTGCAGCAGGGCACGCTGACCGTCTTCACGCGGCACACGACCTGCGCGGTCAAGATCAACGAGCGGGAGACCTGCTTCCTGGAGGACTTCCGCCTGTTCATGGAGAAGCTCGTCCCCCCCGGCGCCTACTACCGCCACGACGACTTCGAGATCCGTGACCCGCGGACGCTGGCCGGCGCCGTCGAGGACGAGCCGGTCAACGGCCACTCGCACATCAAGCAGATGCTCCTGGGCTGCGCCTCGGAGGCGGTTCCCGTCGCGGCGGGCGAGCTGGTCCTGGGGCGCTGGCAACGCATCATGTTCATCGAGCTGGACCAGGCCCGGCCGCGGCGCATCGAGCTGCAGGTGCAGGGCTGGCGCTGAGCCGCGGGCCGCAGCCCGGGCCCCCGACGGCGCCCGTGTCGTCGACGGGTGCCCGCAAGCAGGACCACCTGCGGATCTGCCTGGAGGGCGACGTCGGCTCCACCGGTGGAGGGACCGGCCTGGAGGGTGTGCGGCTGCGGGCCCGGGCCCTGCCGGGGCGGGACCTGTCCGAGGTCGATCTGTCCGTGGACCTGTGGGGGCGCCGTCTGTCGGCCCCGCTGCTGGTGTCCTGCATGACCGGCGGCGTCGGCGAGGCGGGACCCGTCAACCGCGCGTTGGCCACGGCCGCCCAGCGCCACGGGATCGCCCTCGGGCTGGGCTCGGGCCGGGTGCTGCTGGAGGACGCCGCCGTGCTCGACAGCTTCGCGGTCCGCGACGTGGCGCCCGACGTGCTGCTCCTGGCAAACCTGGGGGCCGTGCAGCTGCACCGCTACGGGGCGGCGGACTGCGCCCGGCTGGTGGAGGCGTGCGGGGCCGAGGTGCTGGTTCTGCACCTCAACGCGGTCCAGGAGGCGGTGCAGGCCACCCTCGGCGAGCGCGACGGCGACGACACGCGCTTCGGGGGCCTGCTGGAGCGGATTGCCGACGTGTGCGCGGCGCTGACCACACCGGTCGTCGTGAAGGAGGTCGGCTTCGGGATGGCGCCCGAGGACGTCACCGCGCTGGCGGCGGCGGGCGTGGCCGGGGTGGACGTGGCCGGCGCCGGGGGCACCAACTGGGCGCGCGTGGAGGGGTTGCG
>JALYGZ010000236.1 GCA_030776845.1 Actinomycetota bacterium | reverse complement strand
CGCCCGGTGGTCTACAGTCGTGGCATGAGCGACGGCGCCGCCGCCCGCTACCTCAACCGCGAGCTGTCCGAGCTGGCATTCATCGCCCGCGTCCTGGAGCTGGCCGGCGACGACGCGCAGCCGCTGCTGGAACGCGCGAAGTTCCTGGCGATCTGCAGCGACAACACCGACGAGTTCTTCCAGGTCCGCGTCGCCGGGCTGCAACAGCTGCGCCGGGCCGGCGTCTCGGGCACCTCGGCCGACGGCATGACCCCGTCCGAGCAGCTGAGCGCCGTCCGGGAGGCCGTGGACGACCTCGTCGACCGCCAGACGCGCGTGTTCGGCGACGAGCTCGTCCCTGAGCTGCGGGAGACCGGCATCGACTTCTGCGGCTGGGAGTCGCTGGACGCCGACGACCGCAAGCACCTGCAGGGGGAGTTCGACGAGCGGATCTTCCCGGTCCTCACCCCGCTGGCCATCGACTCGAGGAGCCCGTTCCCGCACATCTCGAACCTGTCGCTGAACCTGGCCGTGGCGGTGGCCGACCCCGACGGGGGTGAGCGCTGGCTGGCCCGGGTGAAGGTCCCCCCGCTGCTCCCCCGCTTCCTCGTCCTGCCCGACGGGCACCGGTTCGTCCCGCTGGAGCAGGTGATCGCCGCGCACCTGGACCGGTTGTTCCCGGGCATGGGGATACTGGAGCATCACATCTTCCGGGTGACCCGCAGCGCCCGGATGGCGATCGAGGAGTCCGAGGCGGACGACCTGCTGACGACCGTCGAGACGGAGGTGCTGCGCCGGCGCTTCGGTGACGCGGTGCGCCTGGAGATCGAGCCGTCCATGTCCGCCGAGGTGCGGGCCCAGCTCGTCGAGGGGATCGGCGTCGACGACGAGGACATCTACACGACCGAGGGCCCCCTGGAGCTCAGCGGCCTGTGGGCGCTGTACGACCTGGAGCGACCGGACCTCAAGGAGCCGTCGTGGACCCCCACGGTCCCCCCGCGGCTCGAGGCGGTGGACGGGGCGCGCCCGGACGTCTTCGGGGTCGTCGCCGAGCGGGACCTGCTCGTCCATCACCCCTACGAGTCGTTCGAGTCGTCGGTGCAGTCCTTCATCGAGCAGGCGGCCGACGACCCGGACGTCCTGGCGATCAAGCAGACCCTGTACCGCACGTCGGAGTCCGAGAGCCCCATCGTCGAGGCGCTGATCCGCGCGGCCGAGTCCGGAAAGCAGGTCGTCGCCCTCGTCGAGCTCAAGGCGCGCTTCGACGAGGAGGCGAACATCGCCCGGGCCCGCACGCTGGAGGAGGCCGGCGTGCACGTGGTCTACGGCCTGGTCGGGCTGAAGACCCACACCAAGACCGCGCTGGTGGTCCGCGAGGAGAACGGGCGGCTGCGCCGCTACGCCCATGTCGGCACCGGCAACTACAACCCCAAGACGGCCCGCATCTACGAGGACCTCGGCCTGTTGACCACCGACCCGGACGTGGGCGCCGACCTGTCGGAGCTGTTCAACGCGCTCACGGGCTTCAGCCGGCAGCGCGAGTACCGCAAGCTGCTTGTCGCGCCCGTCGCGCTGCGCGAGCGGGTGCTGGAGCTCATCCGGCGTGAGGGCGACCGGGACGACGGCCGCATCGTGGCCAAGGTCAACAACCTGGTCGATATGGAGGTCATCGACGCCCTGTACGACGCCTCGTCGGCCGGCGCCGAGGTCGACCTCGTGGTGCGCAGCATCTGCTGTCTGCGCCCAGGGGTGCCGGACCTGTCCGAGCGGATCCGGGTCCGCTCGGTCGTCGGTCGCTACCTGGAGCACTCGCGGATCCTCCGCTTCGGGGACCCCGAGGAGGACGCCGACTACCTCATCGGCTCTGCGGACCTCATGCCGCGCAACCTCGACCGGCGCGTGGAGGCGGTGGTCCCCGTCGAGGATGCGGGCATCAAGGCCCGCCTGGAGCAGGTACTGCGGGTCCTGTTGGACGACGACCAGGCGGCCTGGGAGCTCGCCGCCGACGGCGACTGGCACAGGGTGGCGACGACGAAGCGGGTGGGCACGCACGACCGGCTGCAGGCGCTCGCCCGGGAGCGAGCCGGCGACGGGCGCAGCCGGCGGTGAGCTGACGTCGACCGCTACCTCACCCGACTCCGGCCAGACTGCCGGAGACGACCGACGCCCGAGCGGTCCTGGGGCACCGGGCGCAGGAGCACATGGCTGGTCAGCGTGTCCACTCCCAGCACGGCCTCCAGCCGCTCCGCGACCTCGTCGGCGCCACGGCGGACCTTGTCCAGGTCGGCGTCCGGGCGCACGTCCAGGCGTGCCCGCAGGTCGGGCCGATGCGGGTCGTTGACGAGCCGGACGGTGCTGTCCACCACCCCCGGCACCCGACGAAGGTCCGCCGCCGCGGCCGACGCCAGGCTCTTCGCCGACACGCTGGTGCGCCCGCGGTCGTCGGCGGACACAACGACGTCACCGAGGCTGCCGCCGGGGCGTCGGACGATGAGCTGGCGCAGGGCCCACATCAGGCCGAGCAGCGCGATGACGACGGCCGCGGCGACCGATACCGGCCACCACAGGTACGCCCTCTCCTGGAAGCCGGACACCAACTCCTCGTAGATCTCCGCCGGCTCCAGCAGCGGCACCAGGCCCGCCCCGGCGAGCAGCCCGATGACGCCCGCGGCGATCAGCACCAGGCCCAGCAGTCCCAGGAGGAGGCGGTTGGCCGTGTCGCTCACGTCCGGCCGTCCTTCGCGTGCCGTGCGTCCACCTTGATCTTGGGGTTGCGCCGCAGCCCGATCTGGTCGAGGTCCGACCGCAGCGTCGACCGCAGCCGGTCACGGACCCCACGCTGGTCGGCCGCGGGGGCCACCTGGGCGCGGACCTTCGCCTTGCGGCGCACTCCCACGGC
>JALYGZ010000235.1 GCA_030776845.1 Actinomycetota bacterium | reverse complement strand
GCCGTACGTGGCGCAACGGGCGACGCTGCCGGCCCTGGCCCATCAGGTCGGCGGCAAGGTGGTGGTCAGCTGCGCCAACCCGGTGGCGTTCGACGAGGACGGTCCCCGGCCGCTGCGGGTCGAGGCGGGCTCCGCGGCGCAGGAGTGCGCCCAGCTGCTACCCGGCGCACGGGTGGTCGGGGCGTTCCAGCACGTGCCGGCCGCCCGGCTGCGCCGCACCGACGAGCCGCTGGGGTGCGACGTGCTGGTGACCGGGGACGACGACGACGCCAAGGCCGTCGTGGGGGCCCTGGCGGAGCTGGTGCCCGGCATCCGCGCGCTCGACGCCGGGCCGCTGCGGCTGAGCGGCGCCGTGGAGGACATGACGGCGGTCCTGTTGAGCGTCAACCGCCGCTACTCGGCGCACACGGGCCTGCGCCTGGAGGACGTCCCGCGGTGAAGGTGTACACCGGGCGCGGCGACGACGGCACGACGGGGCTGTTGTACGGCGGCCGCGTCGACAAGGACGACGCGCGCACGGAGGCGTACGGCACCACCGACGAGGCCGTGTCGGTGCTCGGGATCGCCCGCGCGTCGCTGGCCGCGGAGCCCGTGTGGCGCGACGCCGTCCTACGGGTGCAGCGGGAGTTGTTCGTCGTCGGGGCGCAGCTGGCGACGGACGTGAGCCGGTGGGACCGGCTGGACGCCGGCGTGGCGCGGGTGACCGGCGAGATGGTCGAGGCCCTGGAGCGCGACATCGACCAGCTGACCGAGCGCTACCCCCTGCCGCAGGAGTTCACCGTGCCCGGGGGGCGGGCCCCCGGCGCCGCGATCGACCTCGCACGGACCGTGGTGCGCCGCGCCGAGCGTCAGGTCGTGCGCCTGTACCGGGTCGAGGGGCTGACCGACGACACCCCCTTGCGCTACCTCAACCGGCTCAGCGACTACCTGTTCGTGCTCGCCCGGGCCGTCGAGGGCGGCGAGCACACTCCCACCCGCGACGGCTGAGCCCCCGTGAGGGCGCTTGTCACTCCTGTTACCGCGGCGGTAACCAGGGTGACAAGCACCGCTAGTAGGTGTGCTCGGGGCCGGGGTAGTCGCCGCTGGCGACCTCGGACTGGAAGGCCTTGGCCGCGTCCGTGACGACGCCGCGCATGTCCGCGTAGGCCTTGACGAAGCGGGGCAGCCGCCCGTCGGTCATGCCGAGCATGTCCGACACGACCAGCACCTGCGCGTCGGTGTCCGGGCCGGCGCCGATGCCGATCGTGGGCACGTCGACGGCCTCGGTGACACGCCGGCCGACCTCGGCCGGCACCGCCTCGACGACGATGGCGAACGCCCCGGCGTCGCACAGCGCCCGGGCGTCGGCCACGATGCGCCCCGCGTCGTCCCCGCGGCCCTGCACCTTGAAGCCGCCCAGCCGGTGGACGTGCTGCGGGGTCAGCCCGAGGTGTCCCATGACCGGCACCCCGGCCCGGGCCAGGCGGGCGGTGAGGTCGACGACGGGGCCGGCGCCCTCCAGCTTCACCGCCGTCGCGCCCGCCTCCTTCAGGAAGCGCCCGGCGGTGACCAGTGCCTCGTCGGGCGAGCCGTGGTAGCTCATGAACGGCATGTCCCCGACCACGACGGCGCGCCGGGCGCCGCGGCTGACGGCGCGCGTGTGGTGCAGCATCTCGTCGACGGTCACCGGCACCGTCGACTCGTAGCCCAGCATCACCATGCCCAGGGAATCTCCGACGAGCAGGACCGGCACGCCGGCCTCGTCGAGGGCCCGGGCGGTCAGGTAGTCGTAGGCCGTGAGCATGGCGAAGCGCTCGCCCGCCTGCTTGTAGGCGACGAGGTCGTGCACGGTCAATGGGCGCTGGCCTGAGTCGTCACTGCTCATCGCGATCGCTCCTGCCTGCCGGCCCGGTCGCCGCGACACGGCGACGTCGACGGGTCCAGCGGCGCCGCCAGTGTAGGACCGTCCTTCTCCGCGGCGTCTACCGTGGCCGGCGTGCAGGTCGTGGTGCAGCGGGTGAGCTCCGCCGCCGTCAGCGTCGACGGGCGGATCACCGGGCGCATCGGCCGGGGTCTGGTGGCGCTGGTCGGCGTGGGGCGCGCCTCCACGGCCGAGGACGCCCGCTGGCTGGCTCGCAAGACGTCGCGGCTGCGGGTGTTCGCCGACGAGGCCGGGCAGATGAACGCCTCGGTGGCCGACACCGGCGGGGGCGTCCTGGCCATCAGCCAGTTCACGCTGTACGGGGACGCGAGCCGCGGCAACCGCCCGTCGTTCGTCGCGGCCGCCGACCCTGGCTTCGCCGAGCGGCTGTACGAGGCCTACTGCGACGCGCTGGAGGTGCCCTGTGCCCGGGGGGTGTTCGGGGCGCACATGGTGATCGACATGGTCGCCGACGGGCCGGTAACGGTGCACCTTCGCCGGGAGGGCGGGAACTGACCCTTCGGCGCCCGCCGCGCGGGCGCTCAGCCCGACCAGGCCTGGGTGATGGGAAGGCGGCGGTCCTTGCCGAACGCGCGGGCGCTGATCTTGATCCCGGGCGGGGCCTGGCGGCGCTTGTATTCCGCCCGGTCGACCAGGCGGGCCACCTCGCGCACCGTCGGCTCGTCGTAGCCCGCCGCGACGATCTCGGCGACCGAGCGGTCCTGCTCAACGTACAGCTCCAGCACGGGGTCCAGCGTCTCGTAGTCGGGCAGGGCGTCGGTGTCCAGCTGACCCGGGCGCAGCTCCGCGGTCGGCGCCTTGTTGATGATCGCCGGCGGGATGGCGGGGCCGGCCTCGTTGCGGTGCCGGCACAGGTCGTACACGAGGGTCTTGGCCACGTCCTTGATGGGCGCGTAGCCCCCCGCCATGTCCCCGTACAGCGTGGCGTAGCCCACGGCGCTCTCGCTCTTGTTGCCGGTGGCCAGCACCAGCTGGCCGAACTTGTTCGACAGCGCCATCAGCAGCGTCCCGCGGATGCGCGACTGGACGTTCTCCTCGGCGACGCCCGGCTCGGTGCCCGCGAAGGGCTCCGACAGGGCCGTGTCGAACGCCCGCATCACGGCCTCGATCGGCAGCTCCATCGCGCGGCATCCCAGGGCGCGGACCAGCTCCTTGACGTCGCGCGACGACTCCGGGGAGGTGTGCGGGGACGGCATCGACACGGCCGTCACGGCGTCGGCGCCCAGGGCGTCGACGGCGACCGCGGCGGTGAGCGCGGAGTCCACGCCGCCGGAGACGCCGACCAGCACCCCCTCGAAGCCGTTCTTGCGCACGTAGTCCCGGGTGCCAAGCACCAGCGCCCCGTAGACCTCGGCCACCGGGTCCAGTCGCGGCGGGTCGGCCGGGGCGCGGGCGGCGTCGTCGGCCACGTCGACGACGACGACGTCCCGGGCGTACTGGGCGCCCCGCCGGCGCACCGTGCCGTCGGGGCCCATGACGAACGAGTCGCCGTCGAAGACGACCTCGTCCTGGCCGCCGACCTGGTTGAGCCAGGCCAGCCACACATCGCCGGCCCGGGCGTGGTGGCGGGCCCACCGCTCACGCTCGGCCCGCTTGCCGCGCGTGTACGGGCTGGCGTTGAGGTTGAGGACGACCCGCGCGCCCTCGGCGGCCGTCTCCCGCACGGGCCCGCTCTCACCCCACAGGTCCTCGCAGATGGTCACCCCCAGGCGGGCGCCGTCGACCTCGAAGGTCAGACAGCCCGTGCCCGCGCGGAAGTACCGCGCCTCGTCGAATACCCCGTAGTTGGGCAGCCGGCGCTTGCGGTACACCCCCTCGACGCGGCCGTGACGCAGCACCGCGGCCGCGTTGGCCAAGGCCGGGTACGCGGTCGCCTCGCTGGCCACCGGTCGCCACGAGGCCGACCGCTCGTCGGGCAGGCGCTCGACGAAGCCCGTGACCAACGGCACGTCGCCCACCTGCGCGGCCAGGTCGCCCAGCGCGTCGCCCACCGCGTCGACGAACGCCGCCTTGAGCACCAGGTCCTCCGGCGGGTAGCCGGTCAGCGCCAGCTCCCCCGTGACGACCACCCCGGCGCCGGCCGCCACCCCCGCGCGGTACGCCTCGTGGACCGCGGCCGCGTTGCCCGCGACGTCGCCCACGAGCGGGTTGAGCTGTGCCAGGGCCAGACGCATCACCCCTGGTTGTGCCCCGCGCGCCGGGGGCCGACGCCCGCCGGCTTTTACAGGCGCGAAACACGCGGGCAACGATCCCGAAAGCGCCCCTGCCTACCGTGCGCGACGTCGCAGGGTCGGATCGGAGGCGGTTTCGGTGCGCACAGGGTTGGTCACGTCCGGGGTCTTTCTCGCCACGCTGTCGGCGCCGGCTCCCGCGTTCGCGCAGGGCGCCGTGGACGCCGCGACCGTGCAGTTCAACCTCGACGTGGTCTTCTTCATGCTGGCGATCGTCCTGGTCTTCTTCATGCAGGCCGGCTTCGCGCTGCTGGAGAGCGGCCTGAGCTCGTCGAAGAACACCGCCAACATCCTCATGAAGAACATGGCCGACATGATGTTCGGGCTGCCGGCCTACTTCCTCGTGGGGTTCGGGCTGATGTACGGCGCGAGCGTCGCCGGGCTGATCGGCAGCGACACGTTCGCGCTGGCGCCGGGCAGCTACACCGAGGGCGTCGCCGCCGATCCGTTCGTCGCCGCCGACTTCATGTACCAGGCGGTGTTCGCCGCCACCGCCGCGACCATCGTGTCCGGCGCCGTGGCCGGACGCATGAAGTTCTCCGGCTACATCTGGCTGTCGATCGCCATGACGGTGCTCATCTACCCGGTCGTCGGGCACTGGAAGTGGGGCGGGGGCTGGCTGGACGCCCTGGGCTTCTACGACTTCGCCGGCTCCACCATCGTGCACCTCACCGGCGGCGTGGCGGGTCTGACGGCCGCGGCGGTGCTCGGCCCGCGCCTGGGCAAGTTCTCGCCGGAGGGCAAGGCGCATGCGATGCCGGGCCACGCCGCCCCGCTGACGGTGCTGGGCACGCTGGTCCTGTTCTTCGGCTGGTTCGGCTTCAACGGCGGTTCGGTGCTGGCCGCCGACGGCGCCCTGCTGGGGCCGGTGCTGCTCACCACGGCCCTGGCCGGCTGCGCCGGGGGCCTGTCGTCGCTGCTGTACACGTGGGTCCGCTTCGGCAAGCCGGACATGTCGATGACGTGCAACGGCGTCCTCGCCGGGCTCGTCGGCATCACCGCCGGGGCGGACCAGATCGGGCCCGTCGCCGCGCTGGGCGTCGGCCTGGCGGCCGGGGTCCTGGTCGTCGTGTCGGTCGCCGCGGTGGACCGGCTGCGGGTGGACGACGCCGTCGGCGCCTTCAGCGTGCACGGCACGTGCGGCGTCCTCGGCACGTGGTGGGTGGGGCTGTTCGCGAACACCGCCGACCACGTCGGCCTGTGGCACGGCGGTGGCCTGAGCCTGTTGGGCAGCCAGGTCCTCGGCACGCTCGCTGTCACCGCCTTCGTGGCGGGCGCCACGGCTATCGTCGTCATCGCCCTCAAGGCCGTCGGGGCGCTGCGTGTCAGCGAGGAGGAGGAGATCGAGGGGCTGGACGTCCGCGAGCACGGAATGTACGGCTACCCCGAGTTCGCCGTCGGTCCCCAGACCTACGGCGGCGGCGCCCACCCGGGACAGCCGAGCGGCGCCGCCGGCCACCCGGGCTCCCCCCGGGCGGCGGCCGCGCGCGAATAGCGCCGACACCCACCGGCCGGGCGCTACGATTCGCCTCCCGACGCCGGGGCCGAGTGGGAGGCGAACGACGTGGACAAGCAGCAGGAGTACGTGCTGCGGACCGTCGAGGAGCGCGACATCCGCTACGTGCGCCTCTGGTTCACCGACGTGCTGGGCATGCTCAAGTCGGTCTCGGTCACCTCCTCGGAGCTTGAGGGCGCCTTCAGCGAGGGCATCGGCTTCGACGGCTCCGCGGTCGACGGCTTCGCGCGGGTGCAGGAGTCGGACATGCTGGCCGTGCCCGACGCGTCGACGTTCCAGGCGCTGCCCTGGCGGGGGGAGTCACCGGGCGTCGGACGGATGTTCTGCGACATCCGCACGCCCCAGGGCGAGCCGTTCGCCGCCGACCCCCGGCAGGTGCTGCGGCGCAACCTCGCCCGGGCCGCCGAGATGGGCTACACGTTCTACATCCACCCGGAGATGGAGTTCTTCCTGTTCCGCGGGCCGGACGACCCCACGCCACTGGACGACGGCGGCTACTTCGACCTCACCCCGCTAGACGTGCAGTCCGACTTCCGGCGTCAGGCCATCCAGACCCTGGAGGCCATGGGGATCTCCGTGGAGTACTCCCACCACGAGGTGGCGCCCAGCCAGCACGAGATCGACCTGCGCTACGCCGATGCCCTGACCATGGCCGACAACGTCATGACGTACCGGCTGGTGGTCAAGGAGGTGGCCATGGAGCGCGGGATCTACGCCAGCTTCATGCCCAAGCCTCTGCCCGGTCACTGGGGCAGCGCGATGCACACGCACGTCTCGCTGTTCGACGGGGACTCCAACGCCTTCTACGACCAGGGCGACCCCTACCACCTGTCGAAGGTCGCGAAGGGCTTCGTCGCGGGGCTGCTGGCCCACGCCCGGGAGATCACGGCGGTGTGCTGCCAGTGGGTCAACTCCTACAAGCGCCTGGTGCCCGGCTTCGAGGCGCCCACGTACGTCTCCTGGGGGCGCCACAACCGCTCGTCGCTTGTGCGCGTGCCCATGTACAAGCCGAACAAGCCGTCCTCGACGCGAATCGAGTTCCGGGCCCCGGACCCGTCCTGCAATCCCTACCTGGCGTTCGCGCTCATGCTCGCGGCCGGGCTGCGCGGGATCGAGAAGGACTACCAGCTGCCGGCGGAGGCCGAGGACAACATCTACGAGATGACCGAGTTCGAGCGTCGCGCCGCCGAGATCACCAGCCTGCCGCTCAACCTCGACGGGGCGCTGCGCGTCATGGAGGACTCCGAGCTCGTCGCCGAGGCGCTGGGCGAGCACGTGTTCGACTTCTTCCTGCGCAACAAGCGCGTCGAGTGGGACGAGTACCGCTCGCAGGTCACGCCCTTCGAGCTGCGCCGGTACCTGCCCATGCTCTAGGCCGCATGGTCGACGGGCCGGGCCGCGGGGTGTCCGAGGCCACACGCCGCGAGGCGCTGCTCGCCCGCCTGGGGCTGGACCGGCCGAGCGCCGTCTCCGAGCTGCGAACCCTCGGGGCCTGGGACGACGACGGCC
>JALYGZ010000234.1 GCA_030776845.1 Actinomycetota bacterium | reverse complement strand
ACCGGGCGCTGGCCCGCCGGGCAGGCCGGCTGTGGCCGTAGGCGCCGGGGCGCCCTGCTCGACTCGTCGCCCCGCCCGTGCCACCATGCGCCTGGGCCTTGGGCCGGGCGGGCCCATGCTGTGAGGCCCGCGCGCGGACGGTAAGGGTGACCCCATGGCGAGATCGGCGACCGCGCCCTCGGACCCGCTCGAGCGGCGCTTCCGGCTGACCGAGCGCGGGACGACCGTGCGCACCGAGGTCCTCGCGGGCGCCACCACGTTCATGACGATGGCGTACATCCTGTTTGTCAACCCGTCGATCCTGGGGACGCCCGGCCCGGCGACCGGCGACACCGGCCTGCCCTTCGCCCAGGTCCTGACCGTCACCGCGCTCGTGGCGGGGGTCATGACCATCGCGATGGGGGTGTTCGCCAACTACCCGTTCGCGATCGCCAGCGGCCTGGGGCTCAACGCGGTCGTGGCCTTCCAGCTCGTGGGCGCGCAGGGCCTGACGTACCCCGAGGCGATGGGGGTCGTCGTCGCCGAGGGCCTGCTCATCACCGTGCTCGTGCTCACCGGCTTCCGCGAGGCGGTGCTCGACGCGATCCCGGTCGAGCTCAAGAAGGCGATCGGAGCCGGCATCGGGCTGTTCATCACGATCATCGGCTTCGCCAACTCCGGCATCGTCGTGCCCGGACCCGGCGAGGGCGGGCCGGTGCTGGCCCGGGGCTCGCTGGACTCGGCACGCATCGCGGTGTTCGTCGTCGGCCTGCTGCTCACGGCGTTCCTGGTCGCCCGCCGCACCAAGGGGGCCCTGCTGATGGGCATCCTGGCGACGACCGTGCTGGCGGTGGGCGTCAACGCCTTCGGCGGGGGCGAGGTGTGGGTCGACCTGGGACCGGGCGTGGCCCAGGTCCCGACGCAGGTGCTCGCCCTGCCCGACTTCTCGCTGTTGGGCGCCTTCTCCTTCGGCTTCATCGCCAAGATCGGTGCGCTCGGCGCCCTGCTGGCCGTCTTCACGCTGATGCTCGCGGACTTCTTCGACACGATGGGCAGCGCGATCGCGCTCGCCCACGAGGGCGGTTTCCTCGACGAGGACGACCGCCTGCCGGGCATGCCGCGGGTCCTGATCGTCGACTCGCTGGCGGCCGTGGCCGGCGGGGCCGCGTCGGCGTCCAGCGCGACGACCTACATCGAGTCGGCCAGCGGCATCGCCGAGGGCGGCCGCACCGGGCTGACGAGCGTGGTCACCGGCGTGCTGTTCCTCTTCGCGCTGTTCCTCAGCCCGCTCGCCGGGGTCATACCGCCGGAGGCCACGGCGCCGGCGCTCATCCTCGTCGGCTTCTTCATGATGTCGGTGACCCGCGAGCTGCCGTGGACCGACTACACGGTCGCGATCCCCGCCTTCCTGACGATGGTCGTCATGCCGTTCAACTACTCGATCACCGACGGCATCGGCTGGGGCTTCGTCACCTATACGCTGATCAAGCTGGCCACGGGGCGGATCAGGGAGCTCAACTGGATGATGGTGCTGGCCAGCGCCCTGTTCGGGATCTACTTCGCGCTCGAGCCGATCGGCCGCCTGCTCGGCGCGTAGCCTCGGCCCTAGGACGCCGAGCGCAGCCGCCGACGGGGGGGTGGGAGGGGGGCGCCGCTGCGCAGGATGGCCTCCCGCTCGAAGTACTCCTCCGGCCCGATCTCGCCGGCCGCCAGCCGGCGCTCTAGCAGGGCGCGTGGCGTGTCCTGCGGCCGCTCGCCCCGGCGGGGGCGCAGCAGCCGGGCGCCCACCCACAAGGCGGCCACGCCGAAGAACCCGACGGACGCCACCGGCGCGTCCGGGCCCCCGGCGATGGCCACCGCGACGAGCGCCACGACGACGGCGAGGAACCCGGCGACGACGAACCTCTCCGGTCGGATGTGCATGACGGACCTCCCCAGCAGTGCCTGGCCGCAGCATAGGCGCGGGGTGACGCCGACGTGCTCGCTCTGGGTTGACCCCGACGCCCCGTCGAGTGAACCCTCCCGTCGATATACGACCGCTGGTCTTCACTCGACGGAGGCTCGACGATAAGGAGGTCATCTGGACGACCGGCGGCGCGTGCGGGTGTCCAAGAAGCTGTCGCTGCACCTGCGCCACCGGCCCGAGGCGGTGGGTCTCAGGCTGGACCCCGCGGGCTGGGTCGACGTGGACGACCTGCTGTCGGCGCTGGCCCGCCGGCGCTTCCGCGTCACCCGGGCCGAGCTGGAGCAGGTGGTGACGGGCGGTGACCCGCAGCGTTTCGAGTTGAGCGTCGACGGCCGACGGATCCGCGCCCGCTACGGCCACAGCGTCGACGCCGACCCAGGCTACGAGCCCGCCACGCCGCCCGACCGGCTGTACCACGGCACCTCGGAGGACGTCGTGGAGGCCATCCTCGCCGGCGGGATCGCCAGGATGGCCCGCCGCCGGGTGCACCTGTCCGGCGACGTCGACTCGGCACGGCGGGTCGGCGCTCGTCACGGCCGGCCGGTCGTGCTCGTCGTCGACGCCGCCGCCATGGCCGACCAGGGCGTCCGCTTCGTGCGCGCCGCCGAGGGGACCTGGCTGGCCGCCGCGGTGGCGGCCCGCCACATCCTGCGGGTGCTGCGGTGACGCCCGGCCTGCGCCGCGGAGGTGGCCCCGTGCGGCAGAGTGTGGCCGTGCACGCGCCCACCCTGTTCG
>JALYGZ010000233.1 GCA_030776845.1 Actinomycetota bacterium | reverse complement strand
GATCAGCTCCGCGCCGACGCCGTCGACCCACGCCACCTGGTGCTTGTCGTCCCAGTCGCTGGCGAACGCGTCGCGGCTCTCGAACGTGGCCTCCGGGTCGACCGTGCCGGTGACCGCGGCGGCGGCGGCTGGCACCCGGCGGGCCTCGGCGAGCACCTCGCCGGGCCGCAGCAGCGCCTTGCTGGGCATGCACGCCCAGTACGAGCACTCCCCGCCCACGAGCTCGCGCTCGATCAGCGCGACGGACAGACCGTGCCCGGCGGCGTAGCCGACGGCGTTCTCGCCCACCGCCCCACCGCCGAGCACGATGACGTCATAGCGGTCCGCCATGTCGTTCGTCCTTTTCCCTCGGCATTCGTCTCCCGTTAGGAACCCGGCGCGTGCCCCTCACGTTTCCCTCGGCCGGCTGGAAGCCCCGCGCGACCGATGCGGGCGGAATAGCTCGGACGGGTCAGCGGGTTCCCCCGACGTTCCGTCGGGTTCCCGGCCCAGGCCGGGACTGAGGAAGGAGTTGCGCCATGGACCCGAAGCGGTTGGCGGCAGGCGTCGTCGGAGGGCTCGCCGGCGGCGTCCTGTTCGGTCTCATGCTGCAGACGATGGGCATGCTCGGCGTGATCGCCGGGCTGGTCGGTCAGGACAGCGTCGGCGTGGGCTGGGTGGTGCACCTCGCGATCGCGGCCCTGTTCGGGCTGGGCTACGCGGTGACCTTCGGCGCCGCGTCGAGCTCGTGGGGTCGGGCGCTGGGGCTCGGTGCCGTCTACGGCGCCATCTGGTGGGTGCTCGGCGCGTTGCTGATCATGCCGGCGTGGATGGGTATGCCGGTCCTGCAGGTCGGCGGGCCGCAGCTGCTCAGTCTCGTCGGCCATGTCATCTACGGGCTCGCGCTGGGCGCGGTGTTCCAGGCGATGACGCAGCCGAGCGCTGTGGCGTCCCGGGCCTGAGGAGTCCTCCTGTCGCACCATGACGCGGTGCTCCGGCGGCGCGGACGAAGCGCCTCGCCGCCGGAGCGCCGTCATGGGGTGACGTCCAGTTGCACCCCGTCCCCGAAGGCGACACGGTTGGCGATCCGGCGAGCCGGTAGCCACGGCCGCGGGTAGTACCAGGCGGCATCCGCCAGGACCTCGTCGTCCACCGCGACGGACAGGTAGCGGGCGTGCCCCTTCCAGAGGCACACCGAGGTCCTCGGACTGTCCACGAGGCACTCCCAGCGCACCGACTCGGGCGGGAAGTAGTGGTTGCCCTCGAGCCGGATGGTGTCGCCGGACTCCGCGAGCACGACGCCACGCCATCTCGCGATCGTGATTCGCATTTGGGGCACTCCACACTGGTCGTCAGAGCCGGAAACCCTCCCGTGCGGGCGGGCATTCCCCGCCCGGCGCCCTTGACGACCACCGTCAACACGACGACGATCGCCGGCGTCAACCGCGTCGCGCCGACGCCGCCCACCGGCGCGGGCGCCGACCGAGCGGGACCACGTGAGGACCCTGTTGCGCCCCTCTGTGCCGCGGGAGCCGAGGCGGAGCCACCGCGTCCGCGGCTACCTCGTCCACGCCTACACGGCCTCCGGGCTGGCGCTCGTGGCGCTGTCCGCGCAGGCCCTGCTGCGAGGCGACTACCGGTGGGCACTGGTGTTAATGGCGTTGACGATCTTCGTCGACGCCACCGACGGCGTGCTGGCCCGGCGGTACCGCGTGGGACAGACGGCCGTCACGCTCGACGGGCGCCGGTTGGACGACATCGTCGACTTCCTGTCGTTCGTCTTCCTGCCGATGCTGTTCATGCTGCAGACGGGCATGCTGCGCGAGCCGGCCGTGGCGTACGCCGGGACGGCGCTGTTCGCGAGCGCGATCGGCTTCTCGAGGGTGACCGCCAAGCAGGCCGAGGAGGGCTTCTTCGTCGGCTTCCCCTCCTACTGGAACATCGTCGTGGGCTACCTGTACGTGCTGGGCACCTCCACCCTGTTCAACACTGTCGTCGTGGTCTCGCTGTCGTTCATGGTCCTCGTCCCGCTGCGGTTCATGTACCTCACGCAGCTGCCGCGCCAGCGACGGCTGCAGTGCACCGTGGCGGTGGTCTGGGGAGTCGTGTGCCTGGTCGTGCTGCTGCTCCCGCCGGGAGAGGTCAAGCGGGCCTTCGCGTTGGCGACCCTGGCCTATCCCGTCTACTACACGGCCTACTCGATGCACCTGGACATGCGAGCGCGCGCCGACGCCCGGCGCGGCCTGCAGGGCACGGTGCCGGCGGAGGAATTCCGCCAGCCTCTCGGCCGGCAGGTGGCGGCCGAACCCGATCGTCAACAACGACGGGAAACCGGATCGTCTCCGGGCCGGGCTCCCGGTCGACCCACTCGGCGAACGCGGCCCTGCCGGGGGGGGTGATGGTGTACGGCCGGCGGTCACGCCGACCCCGCTCGCCGGCCTGAACACCCTGCGTGGGCAGGATCGCACACCGAGCGGCGTGCGACGGCACCCGCGGCTCACCCGCACCGATGCTGATAGGCGAGCCAGGACATTCCGCTCGCGGCGATCCTGATGCCCGCCCGGTTCGGACCCCGAGGTTGAACCTCTCGCGACACATCTGTCGTCGAGGGCTCAGGGTTTCCTTCTACCGGACCAAGCCTGCGAGCCCGGCGCGGAAACGGTGACGTCGTTGTGGCCGGCGGCCAGGGCAAGGCGGTCGTCATAGGTGATCATGACGTCCGCGTCGACGAGAACGGCCGTCGCCAGGTGGATGGCGTCGAGGCTGCGCATGACGTGGGGGCCGATGCGTCGAGCGAGACTGACGACATCAGCAGCGATCGGTCGCTCGGCGATCCCGGACAACGCATCCTCGATCGCCTCGTTGACAACGTCATGGCCCTCACCATCGAGGCGGCTGCGCAGCGCACGGCTCACCTCGATCCACGCCAACGACGAGGACACGAGCGGATCACCGTCGTCGATGTGATGCCCGAGAACCTCCTCCACCGCATCGGACCCGGCCTCGACGACGCTGCGCTTGAGCAGCGCGCTGCTGTCGACGTAGACACGCATGGGTTACAGCCGCTCCGAGCGGTCGAGAAGCTCAACGGTGCTGACGCCGTCCGGCAACGTCAGGCGCCTCCGTGGCTTCCGGTACGGCGCGCGCGGTGGGAGCACCGCCCCCGAGGCGACGAGCTCGTCAAGTTCGCTGGCCCCCCCGGCGCGCGAGGCGAGGCCCAGATAGCGGTCAACCGCCTCCCGGATGACATCCTGCTGGGACCGACCGGAACGCCGGGCCGCGGCGCGCACAGCCTCCTCGGCCTCAGGACGGAGCCGCAGGTTCGTTGCCATACCGCGATGGTACCAGAATGGTACCGCCTCGCCACGCCCAAGTCGGTCCACGACCCGGCGCGCTCCGGGCGATCGCCCGTTGGCGGCTGCACTCCCTGGGGCTGTCCGGGCGGACGTTCCCCCACGACCTGTGGTCCACCCGCGATGGGTGGTATCGTGTATGGCATGGTGAAGACGACGGTGTATCTCCCCGAAGCGCTCAAGCACGCGCTCGGACGCGTGGCGACCACGGAAGGCCGCTCTGAAGCGGAGATCATCCGCGACGCGATCCGCGAGCGCGTCGGTCGACCGCGCCGACGCGCTCCTCGGTTGCCATTGATCGACGCCGGCTTCGGCGACCCGGCCGCCGCCCGCCGCGTCGACGAGCTCCTCGGCGAGGGCTTCGGGCGGTGATCCTGCTCGACACGAGCGGTCTGCTGGCCGCGATGTTCGCCGACCAGACCGACCACGCCGCGTGCCGCGAATCGCTCGAGCAGGCCGAGCCACCGCTGATCCTGTCGCCGTTCGTGCTTGCCGAGCTCGACTACCTCGTGCTCCGGCGTGCGGGCGTCGATGCTGAGCTGCGTCTGCTCGAGGAGGTCGCGGACGGCGCGTACGACCTCGTATCGTTCAGTCGGCTGGACGTCGCACGGACATTGGAGATCGCCCGCCAGTACCGCGACCTCGAGATCGGCGTCACCGACGCGTCGCTGGTCGTCCTATCGGAACGACACGAGACGGTCGACATCTTGACACTCAACCGACGGCACTTCCGGACGATCCCGGGCCCACGCGAGCGTCCCTTCCGCATCCTGCCGGCCGACACGTGATCGAGCATCGGCGCCTCGGATCCGCTCGTTTCTCCAGTCCAGTTGGCGCCTTTGTCAGCTCGTTTCCCAGCGTCAGGCAGCCCCGGGCGGTCCGCTGCCGATGGGAGCAGCTACCGAAGGGAGCCGGATCAGCTCGTGGGCGATGGGTTCGGGGGCAGCCCGCGCGGCGACGTCGACCAACGGCGCCAGCATCGACCGGGCCCCGCTGCACCGGCCTGACGGCCTCCTGCCCTGGGAAGCAGGAACCCCGAGGCCCCGGAAGACTGTTGTGGTGGAGGTGCCGGGATTCGAACCCGGGTGCAGATGCCTCGACTCCGGAAGCGCTACGAGCGTAGGTCCCGGTGGGTTGTCGGGCCGCCGCGTCCCGGGACCGGACGACTCGGCGGCCGTACGCCACTTCCGTGTCCCCCGCGGCCGGTGGCGGCGACCGCGGGGTGAGCCTGGCTCATGATGCCCGTACCCCCACCCCAGGCGGGTGGGGACGGACACGCGGCCTTACTTAGGCCGCGAGGGCGAAGTTGTCTTCGGCACCTATTGGCGTTCCCTGGACAGTTTTGCGAGATGACCAGGGCTACTCGGCTCGCTCTCCCGGAGACGACCGGCACCTGTCGAAGCCAGTCACCCCCGTGTAGGAGCGCTCAGTCGTCACGAGCGCCACACCCATGATAACCGGTTTCGCCCCGGGGTCACGCCTTCTGGCGGGCCCGCAGCGCCCGCTCGATCTGGAGCTGGGCGTCCTTGGCCGCCAGGTCGGCCCGCTTGTCGTGCGCGGCCTTGCCGACCCCCAGCCCAAGCAGCACCTTCGCCTTGCCGTCGCGCCAGTACAGGCGCATGGGCACGAGCGTGCGGCCACGCTGCCGGGTGAACCTGGCCAGCCGCTCGATCTCGTGGCGGTGCAGCAGCAGCTTGCGTTGGCGGGTGGGGTCGTGGTTGGCGCGGTTGCCGAACTCGTACTCGGGGATGTGCGCCTGCACGAGCCAGGCCTCCCCGTCGCGCACCACGGCGAAGGCCTCGGCGATGGACCCCTGGCCGGCCCGCAGCGACTTGACCTCGGTCCCGGTCAGCACCAGCCCGGCCTCGACGGTCTCGTCGATGCGGTAGTCGAAGCGGGCGCGGCGGTTCACCGCGATGACGTCCCGGCCTCCCTTGTCGGCCATGGCGGGTCACACTACCGGCCGTCGCCGGCCGGGGCGCCCAGCAGCGCCCGGGCGACCCGGACCTGGGCGCCGTCGCCGCGCACGACCCGGTCGGGCTGGACGCCGTGGCCCTCGATGGACGCCCCCGTGGGCGTCAGGTACTCGGCCGAGGTGAACTTCGCACCGGTCCTCCCGCCGAGCGGCTCGATCAGTTGCACCGTGCCCTTGCCGAACGTGCGGGTGCCGACCAGGCGGCCCCGACCCCTCTCCTGTACCGCCCCGGCGACGATCTCGCTGGCGCTGGCCGAGCCCCGGTCGACCAGAACCACCAGCGGCACCCCCTCGAACGCGTCCCCGGACGCCTTGAGGGTCCGGCTGGGCCCCTGGCGCTCGCGGACGGTGACGACTGGGCCCCGCTCGATGAAGACGCCGGCGACGGCCACGGCCTCCTCGAGCAGGCCGCCGGGGTTTCCGCGAACGTCGAGCACGATGCCCCGCGCCCCCCGGTCGACGAAGCGCCCGACGGCGCGGCGCACGTCTTGGCCGACTCCCCGCGAGAACTGCAGGAGCCGCAGGTAGGCGACATCGTCGTCGACCGGGCGGGTCTGGATCGTCGGCACCTCGATACGCGCCCGGCGCATCCGCAGACGCCGGCGACGGCCGCCGTCGTCCAGCCCGAGCACCACCGTCGTCCCGACCTTGCCCTTGACCAGGCTCACGACGACCTCGAACGGCTCATCGCGGACATCGCGCCCGTTGACGCTCACCAACCGCTCGCCGGTGCGCACCCCTGCCCGGTCGGCGGGCGTGCCGTCCAGAACGCTGACGACCCGGAAGCCCTCCGGCGCCTGCTGGAGCACCACCCCCACGCCGGTGAAGTGGCCCTCCAGCGACTCGTTCAGCCGCCGGTAGGCCGAGGGGGGGTAGTAGGCGGCGTAGGGATCGTCGAGCGCCTCGATCAGACCCCGCAGCGCTCCCCTGGCCAGCCGGGCGTCCGACGGCGCCTCGAGGGCCTCCTGCTGGATGCTCCGGTACAGCTCACCGACCGCCGACAGCCGTGGTGGCAGGCCCCCGTCGTCGGCGGATCCTCGCTCGTACCCGAGCCGGTAAGAGCTGGCCAGCAGGGCCGCGGCCAGGAGCACGCAGGCCAATCCCGTCAGATGTCGACGCATCCGTCAAGCGTGCCATGCGACCGGCCCGGACGCGCCCGGCCGCCGGCCCTGCGTCACCCGACGTAGGCCATGGGATCGACCGGCCTGCCGTACCTGTGGACCTCGAAGTGCAGGTGCGGGCCGGTGACGAAGCCGGTCGAGCCCGCGTAGCCGATCACCTCGCCCTGGCTCACGTACTGGCCGCTGGAGACGGCGATCTGGGACAGGTGCGCGGACAGGGTCGTGAGGCCGTCGCCGTGGTCGACCACCACGGCCTGGCCGTACCCGCCGCGCCAGCCCGCCGAGTACACCGTGCCGCTGCGGGCGGCGTACACCGGCGCGCCGATCGACACTCCGAGGTCGATGCCGGCGTGCATCGTGTTCACCCCGGTGATGGGATGCACGCGGTAGCCGAACGAGCTGACCAGGGGGCCGTCGGCCGGCCACAGCCAGCCGGAGCCGGCCGGGGCCGCCGGCGCCACGGACGACGACGAGCTCGAGGAGCCCGTGTACGAGCCGCCCGACGAGCTGGTCGCGTCCTGGGCGGCCGTCGCAGCGGCGGCCTCCCGGGCCTCCCGGGCCTCGGCCCGTGCGGACGCCCGTTCCTCCTGAATCTGCTCGGCCTCGGCGGCGGCGT
>JALYGZ010000232.1 GCA_030776845.1 Actinomycetota bacterium | reverse complement strand
ACCTGCGCGGCGGCCGGCTGAGCCGTCAGGGCGGGTGGATGGTCATCAAGCGCCACGCCGCCGCGGCCGGGCTGCCCCGCGACGTCTCCCCGCACACCCTGCGCCACTCCTTCGCGACCCACCTGCTCGACGGCGGCGCCGACGTCCGGGTCGTGCAGGAGCTGCTGGGTCACGCCAGCGTCGACACCACGCAGATCTACACGCTGGTCAGCCGGGCCCGCCTGCGGCAGGTCTACGAGGGGGCGCACCCGCGCGCCCACGCCGACGCGCCGGCGTCCTCGGCCGGACCCGGCGGGGGAGTCGGCCGGTGACCGCCGGGGGGTACCGCGCGGTCGACCTCATCGGGCGGAAGCGTGACGGAGGGGAGCTCGAGGCGGAGGCGCTGCGGTGGGTCGTCGACGGCTACCTGGGCGACCGCGTCACCGAGGGGCAGATGGCGGCGCTGCTCATGGCCGGGGTGCTCAACGGCTTCACGGACGCCGAGGCCCGGGCGCTGACCGACGCCCTGCGCCGCAGCGGCGAGACCCTCGACCTGTCGGACCTGGACGGCCCCGTCATCGACAAGCACTCGACCGGCGGGGTGGGCGACGACACCACGTTGATCGTGTCGCCGCTGCTGGCCGCCGCCGGGGCCCAGGTGGTCAAGCTGTCGGGCCGCGGGCTGGGCCACACCGGCGGTACGCTCGACAAGCTGGAGTCCATCCCGGGCCTGCGGGTGGACCTGTCCCCCGGCGAGCTGCGTGGCGTGGCGACCGAGGCCGGCTGCGTGGTCGCCGCCCAGAGCGGGCGACTGGTCCCGGCCGACCGTGCGATCTACGCGCTGCGGGACGTCACCGGCACCGTCGGGTCCCGGGCGCTCATCGCCTCCAGCGTCATGTCCAAGAAGCTGGCCGGCGGCGCGGACACGATCGTGCTCGACGTCAAGTGCGGCGACGGCGCGTTCATGGCGATCCCCGGGGACGCCCGGGCGCTGGCCAGGCTGTGCGTGGACATCGGCGTCGACGCGGGCCGCCGCTGCACGGCCCTGGTCACCGCCATGGACCAGCCGCTGGGCCGCTCGGTGGGCAACGGCCTGGCCGTCGCCGAGTGCGTGGAGGCCATGTCCGCGCCGCCGTCGGGCCGCCTCGCCGAGCTGGCGCTGGATCTGGCGTGCCACGGCCTCGCCCTGGCCCGCAACGCCGACCCCGACGCCACCCGGAAGGAGCTGACCCGCCTGTGGCGGGACGGCGCGGCGCTGGAGCGGTTCGCGGCGATGGTCGCCGCCCAGGGCGGCGACGCCTCGGTGTGCGAACGCCCCCGCCAGGTGCTGGAGTCGGCCCCGGTGACCCGCGAGGTGCCCGCCTCCGACGGCGGGGTCGTGGCCGCCGTGCCAGCTCGGGCCATCGGGGAGCTCGCCGCGGGCCTGGGGGCCGGGCGCACCCGCCAGGACGAGGAGGTCGACCCCGCCGTGGGGCTGCAGCTGCGCGTGGAGGTCGGCGACCGGGTGGAGCGGTCGGCGCCACTGGCCGTCGTCCACGCCCGCACCGAGGCCGCCGCCGACCGGGCGGCCGACGAGCTGCGCGACCTCGTGCGGGTGGGGCCCGACGACGTCGCGGCCCCCCCGACCGTGCTCGGCCGCGAGAACGGGGCAGGCCAGAGGCGGCAGGACGCCGGCAGCGCCTAGACTCGGCGACCGTATGAGCGCCAGCTTCCACGTGGCCGTCGACGCCTTCGAGGGCCCGTTCGACCTGCTGCTGCACCTCATCGCGCACCGCCGGCTTGACGTCTGCGACGTGCCGCTGGCCCGGATCACCGACGACTACCTGGAGGCGCTGCGGAGCCTGGAGCGCCTCGATCTGGAGGTGGCCACCGACTTCCTCGTCGTGGCCGCCACGCTCGTCGAGCTGAAGGCCGCCCGGCTGCTGCCCAGCGAGGAGGACGGCGAGGTCGACGCGCTGGCGCTGGAGGCCCGGGACCTGCTGTACGCCCGCTTGCTCGACTACCGAACCTTCAAGACGGCCGCGGGTGTCCTGGCCGACCGACTGGAGGCCGGCGACGGCTTCGTCCCCCGCGACACCGGACCGGACGGGCCGCTGCGGGCCGTCCGGTCCCCCGTGCAGCTGCGGGCCACGCCACAGGAGCTGGCCGCCCTCGCGGCGGACGTGCTGGCGCCGCGCGCGGACCCGGCCGTCGACGTGTCACATCTGTCGCCCGTGGCGATGACCGTGGGGGAGGCCGCGGTCGCGGTCGTCGAGGAGCTACAGCGCGCCGGGGGACGTGCCACCTTCGGCCGGCTGACCGCGGCGTGTCGCAGCCGCCTGGAGGTGGTCGTGTGGTTCCTGGCCGTGCTGGAGCTGTACAAGGACGGCACGGTCGACCTGTCCCAGGCCGGCGGGTCTGAGGAGATCGCCGTGGCGGCGACGGACCACCCGCGGGAGCAGATCGCGTGAGCGGCCCGGGCGTGCGCAAGGCCGTCGAGGCCGTCCTGCTCGTCGTCGACGAGCCGGTGGCGGTACGCACGCTCGCCGCGGTGCTGGGAGCCCCCGCCCGTGAGGTGGCGTCCACGCTGTCGGACCTGCGGGCGCAGTACGCCGCGGACGACCGGGGCTTCGTGCTGCGCGAGGTCGCCGGCGGCTGGCGTCTGTACACCCACCCGGACGCCGCCGACGTCGTGGAGCGCTTCGTCACCCACGGGCGCAGCGGCAGGCTGTCGCAGGCGGCGCTGGAGACCCTGGCGATCATCGCCTACAAGCAGCCGGTCACCCGGGGGGAGGTCGCCGAGATCCGCGGCGTCGACGCCGACGCGGGTGTGCGCTCCCTGGTGGGCAGGGGCCTGGTCGCCGAGATCGGCCGGCGGGCCGCTCCCGGACAGCCCCTGGAGTATGCCACGACGCCGGCCTTCCTGGAGCGTCTGGGGCTGCGCGGGCTGGACGAGCTGCCGCCGCTGCCCCGGGTCGACGACGCCCTGCCGCCCGAGCCGCCACCCGGTGGCTACCGCCAGGCGCGCCGCGAC
>JALYGZ010000231.1 GCA_030776845.1 Actinomycetota bacterium | reverse complement strand
AGCCCATCGTGGTCCTGGCGGCCTGGGCCGCCGGTGCCTGCGCCCTGGCGGCGGCCGTCTTCCGCTGGGACTAGCGCCTGGGAGGGCTTTCCGGCACCGCGCCGTCCCAGGGAAACCCCGCGGTGGTCATGAGGCGTCCGCTCGGAGCAGGCGGTAGCCCGCGGTGAACGGGAACAGCAGCCACGCGGCGAACCCGCATCCACCACCGGCATCAGCGCGTCGGTCTGGGCCGCCGGCACGGCGAGGACCGACCCGGTGAGCAGGAGCGCGGCGCCGACCGGGACCACCACGCGCATCCAGCCCGGCGCGAGGCCCTCCGTTACGGGGGGCGACGCCGAAGCCGCCCAGGGCCACGGCCAGGGTTGCGGGGGTGAGGGCGAAGAACGCCGCATTCAGCGTCCACAGCAGTTCAGCGATCTGCGGGGCGTGGGTCAGCGACTCCCCCATCGCCGCGAGCAGCAGGGCGGGGACGTTGATCGCGAACGGGGCGACGAGGACGACGATGACCGCGCGGTCCTCCACGACGAACGCCGTGACCTCGGCGGGGCCGGCGTCGGTGCCGGGGGGGTGGCGCCACGGATGCCTGGACCGACGTCGTCGCGGCGCTGACCGACGCCCCCTTCTGGCTGATGATGAGCGACACGTACGGCTGGTCGCTCGACCGGCTCGAGGCGTGGATGGCCAGGCGCTCGCCCAGCTGGTCTCGACCGCCCCGGTCAGGGGTGCAGCGACGCGTCCACGGCCATCGCCGCGAACAGCAACCCCAGGTAGGAGATCGAGTAGCGGAACAGCCGCATCGCGGCCCGCTCGGAGTGGGTCCGCATCAGCCGGCCCGCGTGGTACAGGAAGATGCCGCCCAGCAGCAGCGCCGCGGACAGGTACAGCCGCGACATCCCCGCGACCGCACCGAACATGACCGTCACGGCCACGAGCAGGATCGAGTACAGGAAGATGTGCCGGGCCGTCTCGGCGACGCCGTGGACGACCGGCAGCATCGGCACGCCCGCGCGCGCGTAGTCGTCGCGGTAGCGCAGGGCCAACGACCAGAAGTGCGGCGGCGTCCAGTAGAAGACGACCGCGAAGAGGACGAGGGCGGGCAGGCCCACCTCGCCGGTGACCGCGGCCCATCCGACCAGGACCGGCACGCAGCCGGCGGCGCCGCCGATGACGATGTTCTGCGGTGAGCGCCGCTTGAGGCCCATGGTGTAGACGACGACGTAGAAGGCGATGGCTCCCGCGGCCAGCAGGGCCGACAGCAGGTTGACGGTCGCCGCGAGCCACGCGAACGACGCCACCCCCAGCACGGCGGCGAAGCGGGCGGCGTTGCGCGGTGGGACACGCCGTTCGGGCAGGGGACGATGCGCGGTGCGGCGCATGACCTCGTCCAGGTCGCGCTCGAGCACGCTGTTGAGAGCGTTTGCGCTGCCGGCCGCCAAGGTGCCGCCCACCAGGGTGGCCACGACCAGCCACGGCGGTGGCAGGCCGCGCTGCGCGACGATCATCGTCGGCACCGTAGTGACGAGCAGCAGCTCGATGATGCGCGGCTTCGTCAGCCCCACGTAGGCGGCGACGGTCCCCCGCAGGGTGCGGGCGGTCGCGGTCGTCACGGGGCGGGACCGCCGGGGTGGGCCGCTCGCTGGATCGACCCGCCCGTCCCCGCGCGCCGGTAGGCCAGCAGCGTGGTCATCACCAGCACCGCCCAGATCCAGCTGGCCACCGCCAGGTGCGGGATGACGCTGACCCACGAGAGGCCGTCGAGCAGGTTGGCGACCCCCAGCAGCACCTGCACCGCCACGAGGAACGCCGCCGTCACCGGCAGGCGCACCAGCCAGCGGTCCCGGGGCTGCCAGTCTCCCCGCGCCACCCGTCGCCGGCGCTCGCGCAGCCCGGCGGCGCACAGCCCGAGCACGGCCACGACCAGCAGGAGACCCAGCCCGCGGTGCACGGCGTGGTACAGCTCCTGGGCGCTGGTCACCACGGGCACCACCCGCCCGCCCATCAACGGGAAGTCCGTGTACGCCAGCCCGGCCCCGATGCCGGTGACGTGCCCACCCACGAGGATCTGGGCGAACGCGAGCGCCGCGACGCCCGCCGAGGCCCGCGCGAAGCGCGGATCGCGCCGCCCGGCGGTGGCGCGGGCGGGGACCGGCTCATCGGCGCGCACGACCAGGTACAGCAGGCAGGCGACGACGAGCATGGCCATCGCCAGGTGGGCCGTGACCAGTTCGGCGCGCAGCAGCTGCAGCACGACCACGGCCCCGAGCGCGGCCTGTGCGACCACTGCGAGCAGGGCGGTGACCGACGTCCACAGGATGTCGCCACGGTGGCGGTAGCGCGTGACGGCCCATGCGGCAAGCGCCAGGACCATCAGCCCGACGACGCCGGCGGCCAGGCGGTGCGTGTGCTCGATCCACAGGCCGGGCTGGAGCGGCGGCACCCACTGGCCCCGGCAGCGCGGCCAGTCCGGGCACGCCAGGCCGTTGTCGGTCGCGCGCACCGCCCCGCCGAGCGCCACCAGGACCAGCGAGGCCACCGTGGTCGCTACGGCCAGGCGCCGGAAGCCGGACGAGACCGCCCCGGGACCGGTGGGCCGGGGCGGCCGACGACGCGCTGGCCCTCGCCGCGTCGTCTGGTCGGATACGGACACCCACTACCTCGGGCTGATCGGGAGGGCCGCCTCAGCGGTGCGCCAGTGTACGTGCTGTGCCCGGCGCCCCCACCGCGGCTCCCGCCGCCGGTTTGCCGCCACCGCGGTCCGGGGGCATCGTGGGCCCCCATGTCCTCGCCGCTGCAACAGCTCCGCGACCTGGGACAATCCGTGTGGCTGGACTCGGTGCGTCGCGCCGACCTGCGGCCCGGAGGGGAGCTCGCCCGGCTCGTGTGGGCCGGAGAGCTGGACGGGGCCGTCGTCGCCGCGGGGGCGCTCGGGTCGGCGGTGGCCGACGGCGACGAGTACGCGGCGCAGCTGGCCGGGCTCCGGGGCGAGCCGCCGCGGGAATCGCTGTGGCGACTCATGGCGGCCGACGCCGTGGCGGCCTCCGACCTGCTGCTGCCGCTGCACCGGCGCTCGCACGGGCGGCGCGGCCACGTATCGGTCGAGCTGGACCCCGCGCATGACGCGGACGCCGAGGAGGCCGTCTCGGCCGCGCTGCTGCGCTTCCGCGAGCTCGACCGGCCCAACGTCATGCTGCGCCTGATGGCCACGGACGCGGGGCTGGCCGCCCTGACCCGTCTGACCGCCGAGGGCGTGCACGTGGACGTGACGGGGCTGTTCGACCCGGGCCGGTACGAGGCCGCGGCCGACGCCTACGTCGCCGGGCTGCGCCGTCGGGCGGAGGCCGGCGACGACCTGGGCGTGACCGGCGTGGCGACCCTGCACGTCGGCTCCGTGGACGCCGGCGTCGAGGCGGCCCTGCGGGACGAGGCCCCCCGGCTGGCG
>JALYGZ010000230.1 GCA_030776845.1 Actinomycetota bacterium | reverse complement strand
CCCGCAGGCAGGCCGCGGCCGAGCGGGCCGAGTTGGTACAGGAGCGCCGCCGGGAGCGCCGGGAGCAGCGGCGGACCGAGGCCGCCGAGGAGCGCAGCGTGTCCTCGACCGCGTCCCGCGACGCCGGCGCGGACTACTCCACCGGCAACACGGTGTGGGACCGGCTCGCCCAGTGCGAGTCGGGCGGCAACTGGGCGATCAACACCGGCAACGGCTACTACGGGGGACTGCAGTTCTCGCTCGGCAGCTGGCGGGCGGCCGGAGGCAGCGGCTACCCGCACCAGGCCAGCCGTGAGGAGCAGATCCGGGTCGCCGAGAACCTGCTGGACATGCAGGGCTGGGGCGCCTGGCCCTCCTGCGCCTCCCAGCTCGGCCTGTACTGACCCCGGACTGTGTCGACTGGCTCACGGATTCCGTAAGCGAGTCGACACACCTCCGGGGTTACAGTGACCCGCGTGGCGGGGAGGCCGCCGTCATGACGCAGTCCACCGGACAGCCGATCGACGTTCCCCTGCCCGACGGGGGCGTCCTGCGGGCCCTGCGGTGGGGCGGGCAGGGACCGCTGGTGGTTGCCCTGCACGGCATCACGCAGTCCGCCATGACGTTCCAGGCGATGGCCGAGCGGCTGGTGGGCGAGTCCGGCGACGCCGGGGCCGACAGCGACGCCACGGTCGTGGCCGTGGACCTGCGCGGCCGCGGTGGCAGCGCCGGGGTCCCCGGTCCCTACGGCATGGCCGCCCACGCCCGCGACGTCGAGGCCGTGCTCGATCACCTGGGAGTCGGGGAGGCCACCGTGGTGGGCCACTCCATGGGCGCCCAGGTGGCGGTCGTGTTCGCCGCACGCTACCCGATCCGTGCCGTCCGGCTTGTGTTGATCGACGGCGGCCTGCCTCTGTCACGGCCGCCGGAGGACCAGGTGGACGCCACCCTGGAGGCGGTCCTCGGCCCCGCCCTGGAGCGGCTGGGCCGCACGTTCTCGTCCGTCGAGGAGTACCTCCAGTACTGGCGCGCCCATCCCGCCTTCGACGGCCCGGGCGTGTGGAACCGCCACGTCGAGGCGTGCATGCGCTACGACCTGGAGGGCTCGGCGCCGTCGCTGCGCCCCCGCGCGTCAGAGCAGGCGGTGCGCGCCGACGGCACGGACACCCTCACCAACCCCGCCCTGGACACGGCGCTGCGGGACCTGGCCTGTCCCGTGACCCTCCTGCGCGCGCCCAGGGGGTTGCTCGACCAGCCCGAGCCGCTGCTGTCGGACGAGGCGGTCGCCCGGGCCCGGGCCGCCGTGGGCGTGTTCGACGACACCGTCGTCGAGGACACCAACCACTACACGATCCTGTTCGGCGACCACGGCGCCGCGGCGGTGGCCGACCGCGTCCGCGCCCTGCTGGCCTCCGACCGTGCCTCCCGCTGACGCCGCCCCCCGTGCGGCGCCTCATCCGCCCGGCGCGGTGCCCAGCGCGGCGACGGCCCGTCGGTAGATGTCTTCGGCGTGCCCGGGTGAGTCACCGATGCAGGTCACCCCGACCTTGCCGTAGGAGCTGACCGCGCCGAGCAGGTGCAGGGTGGCCCCGGTGCGCGCCCGGGCGTCGAACAGCAGCCCCTCGTCGTCGAGCAGGCGCATGACCTGCGGAGTCGTGCCTCCCGAGGCGCTCTCGATGGTCAGGTTGTCGGTCGACACGTACGCCTTCGCCGTGCCGCCCACGCGCAGCTCGCCGGTGTCCGGTTCGTAGACGCCGCCGGTGACCGCCCGGGCCATCCCGAACGGGTGCGTCGTGCCGCCGACGCGCAGGTTGATCTCGCTCAGCCAGACCCGCGGTGGCGAGCCCGTGGGCGCCACGAGGAAGTCGATCGCGAAGTGGCCGATGACGCCCTCGCCGGCCAGGACGGCGGCGACACGCCGGGCGCACGAGCGGATCTCCGCCCGGTACCGCGGGTCCGCGGGGAAGCGGCACCCCAGGTAGACCTGCCCCAGGGGGTCACCGAGCATCTGGTCGTGGGTGGACAGCACGGCGACGCCCCCGCCGGGGGCGAGGCGCACCTGCACGCTGGGCGAGGCGGCGGGGGCCCGGACCCACTCCTCCACGACGGCTCCCTCGGCGGCCATCTTGGGCGCGTAGGAGCCCCAGCCCTCCTCCTCGGCGCAGAAGGTCGTGGGGGTGTCCGTCAGCGGGGTGGTGAGCCGGTCGAGGCGGATGGTGGCGTTGCCCTGGCCAGAGAAGCCGTGGTTGAGCTTGACGACGGCGGCGCTCGCCGGGTGGGGGCGCCGGTCGGCCAGGCGCCGCAGGGCCTCCGCGACGTCCTCCACCGATCGCAGGTCCTCCGAGCCGTCCAGCACCGGCACGCCCGCCGCGCGGGCGACCTTGCGCGAGCCGCTCTTGGACCCCAGGTAGGCCAGGTCCGGGTGCGCCCCGTACAGCGGCAGCCGCGCGCGCTCGGCCAGCTCGCGCTCCAGCGGTGTGACGTTGAACGGCAGGGCGAACGCGTCGCCGGGGTCGCCGATGGCCCCGTCCAGGCGCGCGAGCGCGGCGTCGTCGGCCAGCAGCCCGGCCGTCAGCCCACGGGGGTGGGAGGCCCCCAGTGACAGCAGGTCCAGGCGCCGGCGCGCGTCGCCGGGGTCGCCCAGCAGGGACAGGTGGTAGTCCACGATCGCCGGGTCGAGCCGTCGCGACGTGAGGTAGACGACCCGCCGGCGCGGCCGGGCCAGCTGCAGCACCAGGTACAGCAGGCGCTCTTCATAATGCTCGATGCCGGTGATCTTGCGCAGCTCCGCCGGGGGGAAGGTGAGCGACGGCAGCACGACGAGCGTGCCCCCGTCCACCTCCAGGGGGTCGCGCCCGCCCCAGCGCCGGAAGAACCTCTCCTGCAGGCGGGCGAAGTCCGCCGGCGGGGCGGAGGCGCCGCCGGACCCGCTACTCGCCGCGCACCTCCGGCGGCTCACGCCCCGGCTCCGCCGGCGTGGGATAGATCCAGCGGAAGGCCTTGAAGTAGAACAGCCCGCCGAGCAGGCCCCCCACGATCGTCGACGCCGTGGGGATCCAGAACCCGCCCCGGGGACCGGGGAAGGCGATCTCACCCCAGCCGGCGAGGAAGGCGAAGATGCGCGGGCCCAGGTCGCGGGCGGGGTTCAGGGCGGCCATCGACACGGGGGCCTCGTAGGCGACGAGGGCGGCGACGACCAGCCCGATCATGGCGGGCCCGATGTTGGCCAGCGGCCGGCCGGCGTTGATCTCCTCGATGATGTACAGGATGCCGAACAGCAGGAAAGCGGTGATGATGACCTCGGAGATGAACCAGGTCGTGGCCGGCACCTGGGCCCAGGCCTCCTGGCCCGTCCCCACGATCGCCGGGTTGGGCGCGTAGGTCGTGAAGACCATCGCGCTCAGCTCGCTGCCCGGCTCGCCACGGGTGAGGTTCTCGGCGGACTCGAACTGCGCGATGACACCGGCGAAGGCCACGTAGATCGCCACCGAGGCGGTGAACGCCCCCAGGATCTGGGCGGTCACGTACGCCGGCACCTTGCGCCACTCCAGCTGGCCGAACGTGGCCATGGTGATCGTGACCGCGGGGTTGATGTGGGCGCCCGACACCGCCCCGCCGGCGTACACCGCCAGCGATACACCGAGGAACCACATGAGGGACACGGCCCACAGGTCGTAGGAGCCGGTCAGCACGGCGACCGCCACGGAGCCGTTGCCGAACAGCATCAGGATGAAGGTCCCGACCCCCTCGGAGAGGCACTCGGCCATCAGCGTGCGCTGCGCGTCATCTCCCGCCACGTCGTCCCTCCCTGTCCCGGCCGGCCCCCGCCGCCTGAGCCTTTCGCATAGCCGGACGCCATGTCAACCAACCGCGGCGTCCCAGATTTGCCTGGGAGTTTGGTAACCCTTACTTTATGGCCGATCACCACGCCGGCGTGCGAAGGAGCCGCCCATGCTGAACCGGACCCGCCGACACCTGCCAACCATGCTGCTCGCGGTGGCGCTCGGGGTCTCGGCGTGCGGCTCCGACGACGGCGCGGACGTGCGCACGATCGACGGGGAGGACGGCTCGCCCACCGCGACGGGCTCGCCCACCGCGACCGGCTCGTAGACGGCGCGGTCGAGAGCCCCTACGGCGCGGACACGGTCGCCGGCCGCGAGGTCGACCGAGGCGCCGAGCGCCATCCCCAGACGGCCAGCGCGCCGACCGCGACGATCCAGGCGGCATGCAGCGTCCAGGTCACTCCGGTGACGTCGACGTAGTCCGGCAGGGCGGGGGCCAGCAGCCGGTACAGCGGGTCACCGGTGCGGGTGAAGTCCACGATCCAGGTGATCCGCCCGGCGAGGCCGTCCACGACGAGCCAGGCGTAGCCGGCGACCCCCAGGGATCCCACGACCGCGACCGCCCGAAGGGCGGGAGGGTGTTGCCCCGTCCACCAGGCCACCGCCAGCACCGCCAGCGGCAACACGACGACGACCTGGCGGCCCGGGAACCACCAGCCCTGCATCGTCAGCGCGACGAAGGTGGCCGTGAGCCAGCCCGCGGCCAGTGGCCCGGCGAGCGCCGCCCACTCCGGGGGTCGCGACCGCGCGACCGCGGCCAGCGCGGGGACCGCGAGCAGCCAGGCGG
>JALYGZ010000229.1 GCA_030776845.1 Actinomycetota bacterium | reverse complement strand
GCCTTGACGTGGTGGCGGTGGCCGCCGAGGAAGCACGCACCGCCGACTTCGACGACCTGGTCGACGAGGTGCGGCTCCTGCTGCGGCGGGCGGCCGCCCGAGGCGAGCGGTCGCCGTGAGCGCGGCGGGCACCACAGCGACGGAGGCGGTGCGAAGCCCGCTGACGTGGCTGCTGGCGGGCCTGGTCCGCCTGTACCGGCTGGCCCCCAGGGGCCCGGTGCCGCGGTGCCGCTTCGCGCCGAGCTGCTCGGCGTACGCCCTGGACGCGCTGCGCCTGCACGGGGCCGTGGCCGGCGGGTGGCTGGTGGTGCGGCGGGTGGGGCGTTGTCACCCGTTTCACCCCGGGGGAGTCGATGAGGTCCCCGCGCGTCCATGGGCCGTCGCGCGGGCGAAGGGAGCGAACGGGTGACCGCGGTCTGGAACGGCCTCATCGAGGGGCTCGGCGAGATGCTCCGGTTCTTCCACGGGATCCTGGACTCCGTCCCCCTGCTGGGCATCGCGTCGTGGGGCTGGGCCATCGTGCTGCTCACGTTCACCGTCCGGCTGGTCCTGCTGCCCTTGGCGGTCAAGCAGACGAATTCGATGCGGGCCATGCAGCGGCTTCAGCCCCAGGCCAAGAAGATCCAGGCGAAGTACAAGACCGACCGTGCGATGATGAGATCGAACCCGGAGAAGTACCGGGAGCGGCGCCAGAAGCAGCAGCAGGAGACGATGGAGCTGTACCGCGAGCACGGTGTCAACCCCGCCGCCGGCTGTCTCCCGCTGCTCGCGCAGATGCCCATCTTCATCGCCCTGTTCCAGCTGTTGCGCGACAACTCACGTGTGCCGGAGCTGGAGACGGCCGGCTTCTACCTGGTGGACGGGCTGTCGGCGACGGCGGGGCAGGCCGGCGTCGGCGCGTGGATCCTGGTGCTCCTGCTGGGCGCCACGGCGTTCCTGTCGCAGCGGCAGATGATGGCCAGCAACCCGGCGGCCTCCCAGACCCAGCAGCAGCGCATGCTGCTGTACGCCATGCCGGTCATGTTCCTCGTCTTCTCGATCAACTTTCCGGTCGGCCTGCTGTTGTACTGGGTGTCGACGAACCTCTGGACGATGCTGCAGCAATACGTCATGTTTCGGAACATCGGTGCGCAAAGTGCCCAGCGGACGTGAGGGCGACCCGGGCCATGGGTCGGCCCCCCGCAGCGGCCGGACAGAGGCAGGGAGGCAGGCAGTGACCAACACCGACGCCGTGACCGACGCCACACGAGCCGATGGGGGCGGCGCCGCTCCGCCCGTGGAGCTCGACGACCCGTCGCTGACCCCGCAGCAGCGGATGGACATGCTCGACCAGGAGGCGGACATCGCCGCCGACTTCCTCGAGGGGCTGCTCGATCTGCTCGACATCGCCGGAGACCTGGCGATCGAGGTGCAGGAGGACCAGGCGCTGGTCAACATCGAGGAGGTGGGCAGCGGCCTGCTCATCGGGCGCCGCGGCGTGACGCTGGAGGCGCTGCAGGAGCTGGTGCGGTGCGCGGTGCAACGCCAGACCGAGCGCCGCTCGCACGTGCGGATCGACGTCGAGGGTTACCGCACCCGCCACCTGGACAAGCTGCGCGACCACTGCCGGGACGCCATCGCCGAGGTGCGCGAGCGCGGCGAGCCCGTGCGGCTCGAGCCGATGGACGCCTTCGAGCGCAAGATGATGCACGACCTGGTGGCCAAGACCGGTGGTGTCGCCTCCTCCAGCGAGGGGCACGAGCCCAAGCGGCGTGTGGTCGTGCACCCCGACGTCTGACCAGGACGGGGCCGACCGCCCCGAGTTGCGGGTGGGAGCTGCCGAGGCGACGAGGCTGGACCGCCTGGCCGAGTTGATCGCCGGCTCGCCCCACAACCTGGTCGCGCCGGGCGACCGCGCCGCCCTGCGGTCCACGCACGTGCGGGAGTGCGTCGCGGTGGCGCGCGTTCTGGACGCCGAGCCGGGCAGCCGCTGGCTCGACCTGGGGACCGGGGGCGGCCTGCCGGGGCTGGTGCTGAGCGTCGTCCGCCCCGACGTGCGCTGGACGCTGTTGGACGCCACCCGCAAGAAGACGGCCGCGGTGGCGGCCTTCGCCGCCGAGCTCGGCCTCGGCAACGTCGATGTCGTCGCGGGCCGCGCGGAGGTCATGGCCCGTGACGGGCGCCTGCGCGGCACCTTCGACGGCGTCGTCACCCGCGCCCTGGCCCCGCTGGCGGTCGCGGCGGAGCTGGCCCGGGGCTTCCTGCGCCCCGGGGGGCTGCTCGCGGTGGTGAAGGGCCCCGCGTGGCGGACCGAACTCGAAGGGGCCGGGCACGCCCTGCGGATCCTGTGCTTCGGGGCCGCCACCGCCGTCGACATCGGTGACGCGGCGCGGCCGGCCTGGCTGGTTACGATGCGGGCGCTGGGCGAGGCGCCCCGCGCCTACCCCCGGCGCGACGGCGTCCCTCGCGCCCGCCCGCTGGACCGCCGGTAGCCGTCGGACGCGGTCGCGGGAACGGTTTCACGTGGAACACCGCGAGCGGGCCGGCGACGGCCCGGGCAAAGGGCCACATGCAGAGGCTGGACACATGGGTGCACGCCGGCGCGGGCCCCGGCCCGGGCGATCCCCCGGCGGCGGCGACGCGCGTGCTCGTCGTCGCTAACCAGAAGGGAGGCGTCGGCAAGACGACGACGGCGATCAGTGTGGCCGCGGCGCTGGCCGAGCTCGGCGTCCGGGTGCTGCTGGTGGACCTCGACCCGCAGGCGAACGCGACGTCGGGCATCGGGGTCCGCGTGGCCCCCGAGCAGCCGACCGTCTACCAGGCGCTGGTCGACGAGGCGACCGTCGGCGACGTCGTGGTCCCCTCGGGGGTGGCGAACGTGGACCTCGCCCCGGCCAGTCTGGACCTGGCCGGGGCGGAGGTGGAGCTGGTGACCGCCTTCAGCCGGGAGCAGCGCCTGCGGCGCGCGCTGGAGCCGGTGCGGGGCCACTACGACCTGGTGCTCGTCGACTGCCCGCCCAGTCTGGGCCTGCTGACCGTCAACGCCCTGTCGGCCGGCGACCGCGTGCTCGTACCGATCCAGTGCGAGTACTACGCCCTGGAGGGGATCGGCGCGCTGCGCCGCAACACCGAGCTGGTGCGGCGCAACCTCAATCCCTCGCTGGAGGTTGCGGGCTACGTGCTCACCATGCTCGACGCGCGCACGCGCTTGAGCCAGCAGGTCGCCGACGAGGTCCGCCGCCACTTCGGCGATCTGGTGTTCACCACGCTGGTGCCCCGCTCGGTCCGCCTGGCCGAGGCGCCGGGTTTCGGCCAGCCCATCACGGTGTTCGACACGGGTTCCAGGGCCGCGCGGGCCTACCGCCGCCTGGCACGGGAGCTGCTGGACCGTCTCGGTGTGTCCCCCGCGACCGCCGATGACCAGGGAGGGCCGACATGATCCGCCGGGTGGGCCTGGGCCGGGGGTTGGACGCGCTGATCCCGTCGGAGGCGCCGGGGCGCAGTGGCCTGCGCGAGCTGCCGATCGAGCAGGTGGCGGTCAACCCGCGGCAGCCGCGCAGCGCGCTGGACGAGCAGGCCCTGGCCGAGCTGGCGGCGTCGATCCGGCAACTGGGTGTGCTGCAGCCCATCCTCGTGCGGCCGAGCGGCGAGGGCGGGTGGGAGGTCGTCGCCGGGGAGCGGCGACTGCGCGCCGCCCGGCTGGCCGGGCTGGAGTCGGTCCCGGCGGTGGTGCGGCACACCCCCGACGAGCGGCTGCTGACCGAGGCGCTCGTCGAGAACCTGCAACGGGTGGACCTCAACCCCGTCGAGGAGGCCGTGGCCTACCGGCAGCTGATCGACGACTTCGGGCTCACCCACGACCGCCTCGCGGACCGGCTCGGCCGGTCCCGGTCGGCCGTGTCCAACGCCCTGCGCC
>JALYGZ010000228.1 GCA_030776845.1 Actinomycetota bacterium | reverse complement strand
CACGGTCGGCGCCGAGGCCGCCGGCGCCGTCCCCGCCAGTGGGCGCGGGGCCGGCCTGTGGTCCGACGCCTGGCGCCAGCTGCGCCGCAACCCGCTGTTCGTCGTGTCCGCCGGCCTCATCGCCCTGCTCACGGTCATAGCGCTGTTCCCCGGCCTATTCACCAGCCAGAGCCCCCGGGCGTGCGACCTCGCGAACTCCCTGCAGCCACCCAG
This sequence comes from Actinomycetota bacterium, assembly GCA_030776845.1. Classification (GTDB taxonomy): domain Bacteria; phylum Actinomycetota; class Nitriliruptoria; order Euzebyales; family Egibacteraceae; genus JAHWKQ01. Next base: position 8,327 of record JALYGZ010000228.1, on the reverse strand, counting down.
CGCCGGGCACTGGTTCGGCTACGACCTGCAGGGCTGCGACTACTACACGCTGGTGATCTACGGCGCCCGCGTGTCCATGACCATCGGGATCGTGGTGGTCGCGGCCAGCGTCGTCATCGCCGTCGTCCTCGGCTCGCTCGCCGGCTACTACGGCGGGCTGCTCGACACCCTCATCGCCCGGGTGACCGACGTCTGGTTCGCGGTGCCATTCATCCTCGGGGCGATCGTCATCCTCACCGTGCTGCAGAACCGGGGCCTGTTCCAGGTGAGCCTGGTGCTCATCGCGCTGGGCTGGCCCACCATGCTTCGTCTCATGCGCTCGTCGGTGCTGTCGGTCAAGGAGATGGACTACGTGCAGGCCGCCCAGGCGCTCGGGGCGTCGGACCTGCACGTCCTGCGCCGCCACATCCTGCCGAACGCGATCGCGCCGGTGATCGTGTACGCCACCATCTACGTCGGCATCGTCATCGCCACCGAGGCCACGTTGTCGTTCCTGGGCGTCGGCCTGGCGCTGCCGGCCATCTCCTGGGGGCTGATGATCAACGTGTCGCAGACCTACATCCTGTCCGCGCCGCACACTCTGCTCTTCCCCGCGCTGTTCCTGTCCGTCGCGGTGTTCAGCTTCATCCTCATGGGCGACGCCCTGCGCGACGCCCTGGACCCGAAGCTGCGCTGAGGCCGGTGGCGTGACCGACACCCCCGCACGTCCCGCCCCGCCGCCCTCCCCCGGCGGCGGGCGGCTGCTGGACGTCAGCGACCTGCACGTGGAGTTCCGCACCGACTACGGGGTCGTGCACGCCGTCAACGGCATCGACTTCACGCTCGACGAGGGCGAGACGCTGGCGATCCTGGGCGAGTCCGGCTCGGGCAAGAGCGTCACCGCCCAGGCGATCATGGGCATCATCGACTCTCCACCCGGCTTCGTCACCCAGGGGTGCGTGGCCTACCGGGGCGAGGACCTGCTGCGGTTGCCCGAGAAGCGGCGCCGCTCCCTGCGCGGCGAGAGGATCGCGATGGTCTTCCAGGACGCGCTGACGTCGCTGAACCCGGTGTTCCGGGTGGGCTGGCAGATCGCCGAGATGTACCGCGTGCACCACGGCACGTCGAAGTCGGAGGCGCGGCAGGCGGCGATCGAGCTGATGGAGCGCGTGCGGATCCCCTCGGCGCGCGAGCGCGTCGACGCCTACCCCCACCACTTCTCGGGCGGCATGCGCCAGCGGGTGATGATCGCGATGGCCCTGGCGCTGGACCCGGACATCCTCATCGCCGACGAGCCGACGACGGCGCTGGACGTGACGGTGCAGGCCCAAATCATGGACCTGCTCGAGGACCTGCAGGCCGAGAACCGCATGGGCCTCGTCCTGATCACCCACGACCTGGGGGTCGTCGCCGACGTCTCCGACCGCGTCGCGGTGATGTACGCCGGCAGGATCGTGGAGACCGGCGTCGTCCACGACGTCTACCACCGGCCGGCCCACCCCTACACGCTGGGGCTGATGCACTCGATCCCCCGCGTCGACCAGAAGGACGGCGCGCTGGACCCCATCAAGGGCGCCCCGCCGAACCTCGCCGCCATCCCGCCCGGCTGCGCGTTCCATCCCCGGTGCCCGTTCGTGCGCGACCGCTGCACCACCGACGAGCCGCCGCTGTACGACGTGGGGGCCGGCCGCCGCAGCGCCTGTCACTACTGGCGCGAGGTGCTCGATGCCAGCTGATCGGCCGGCCGGGGGTGAGCCGCTGCTGCGCGTCGAGGGCCTGGTCAAGCACTTCCCGCTGACCCGCGGGGTGCTCTTCCAGCGCCAGTACGGGTCGGTGCGGGCCGTCGACGGGGTCGACTTCGAGCTGCGCGCGGGCGAGACGCTCGGGCTGGTCGGCGAGTCCGGCTGCGGCAAGTCGACGGTCGCCAAGACCCTGCTGCGGCTGGAGGAGCCCACGGCGGGCCACGCCTGGTTCAAGGGCGAGGACATCTTCACGCTCGACCGCCGGGCGCTGCGGCGGCTCCGCCGCAGCATCCAGATCGTCCTGCAGGACCCGTACGCGTCGCTGAACCCCCGCATGACCGTCAACGACATCGTCACCGAGGCGTGGGAGATCCACCCCGACATCGTGCCCAGGGGCGACCGGCGCCGGCGCGCCGGCGAGCTGCTGGAGCGCGTGGGCCTGGACCCCGCGTACGCCAACCGCTACCCGCACCAGTTCTCCGGCGGCCAGCGCCAGCGCATCGGCATCGCCCGGGCCCTGGCCGTCCAGCCGGACATCATTGTCTGCGACGAGCCGGTCTCGGCGCTGGACGTGTCGGTCCAGGCCCAGGTCGTCAACCTGCTCGAGCAGCTGCAGGGCGAGTTCGGGCTGGCGTACATGTTCATCGCCCACGACCTGTCGGTGGTGCGCCACATCTCCGACCGGGTGGCGGTGATGTACCTCGGCCGGATCGTGGAGGAGGGTGACGAGCAGGACATCTACAAGCGACCCCTCCATCCGTATACCCAGGCCCTGCTGTCCGCGGTGCCGATCCCGGACCCGTCGCGGCGCGAGCAGCGGGACCGCATCGTGCTCGAGGGCGACGTCGCCAGCCCCGCCCATCCGCCGTCGGGCTGCAACTTCCGCACCCGCTGCTGGAAGGCGACGGAGTTCTGCGCCGGGGAGGACCCCGAGCTGACCGACCGCTTCGGCCACGGTCACCCCAGCGCCTGCCACTACGCCGAGGTCCGCGACGTCGTCGGCTGATCCCGGATCGTGCCCGCTCAGCCGGCGGCGGTCACGTGCATCACGCGGCATTCGGGTCCGGGTGACGCCAGGAGCCGCTCGTCGGCGGTGACGAGCGGAAGGCCCAGGCGCTCCGCGAGTGCCACGTACCACGCGTCGTACACGGTGAGGTTGTCCCGCAGACGCCAGACGCGGTCGGCGAAGGGCTCGAACGCATACTGAATCGTCCGGATCGTCCGCAGCTGGGCGAGCGCGGCGCCCGCCCGTCGCAGGTCGACGGCTCCGTGGCGCACCATCGCCCGGAGGGCGGAGGCGACCTCGGCGCCGAAGATCGCCGGCACCGGCAACACCGTCCGTTCCCGCAGCGCCGTCCGGGCGGCGTCACCGGGCGGGCCCGCCACGACCAGCGCGTCGACGAGGACCGACGCGTCGACGACGCTCAACGCGCGTCGCGGTCCCGACGCACGAACCCGGCGCCGGAGGTGCGCGCGAAGCCGCCGGTGTCCCCGGTCGACAGGCGGTGCTCGACCTCGGCGGCGACTTCCCCGGGGGTCCGCAGGCCCGCGTTCCGGCACAGCTCGGCCAGCAGGTACTCCTGCAGGCTCATCCCGGTGGCCGCCGCCCGCTGCCGGTACACGCGGTGGACGTCCTCGGGGACATTGCGGACCTGGATGGTCGCCATGCATGCAGCATAGCGCTTCCCGCGCTGAAGCAGCGCTGGACTGGCGGCGGTCAGGCCAGCAGCAGCGCGAGCAGCATGGTGGTGGCCGTGAACACCACGCCGGCGGCGACCGTGAGCCGGTCCAGGTTGCGCTCGACGACGGTGGACCCGGTCATACCCCCCATCGCTCCGCCGCCGAAGAGGTCCGACAGGCCGCCCCCCCGGCCCGACTTGAGCAGGATCAGCACCAGCAGCAGCAGGCACACGACGACGTGCAGGACGACGAGGGCGACGGTGACGGCGGGGAGCACGGGGACCTCCGCGACGGGTGGCTCCATCGTAGCGGCCATTGCGTCACCGGTGGCGGGGTGGCATCGTGCCCTCCGGCGGGAGCCCACCGTCGGAGGAGGCCGCATGGCCGAGGTCGCGGACGCCATCGTGGACGCGCTGCGGGACGTGTATGACCCCTGCTGCCGCGAGAAGGCCATCTCCGTGGTCGACATGGGGCTGGTCAGGGCGGTGGCCGTCGATGGCGACGACGCCCGCGTCGAGCTCGTGCTCACCACGGGGTGGTGCCCGTTCGTCGTGGACCTGCTCACCAGCATCAAGCGGCGCGTCGAGGAGCTGCCCGAGGTCGGCGACGCCAGCGTCGAGGTCGTGTGGGACGAGGCCTGGACCAGCGACCGGCTGTCGGCCGACGCGCGCCGCAAGCTGCGCTTCCTGCCCGACCCGCGGTCCGTGCGGGACCGGGACCGCTATGTCGCCGCTCACACGAAGGAAGGCTGACCAATGATCGGTGACGCGTTCGTCTTCGACGGTGTGGCCCACGTGTTCAACTTCGACAAGAAGAACGCGCTCGGGGCGGCCGGTGAGCAGTTCATCGACCATCTGTACGCCTTCCACGCCGCCCTCACCCCCGCCGGGCAGACCGTGCTGTCCGCCGACGACTACATGCGCCAGTGGACCCGCGAGGAGATCCACCGCATGGTGTTCGACGAGTCCGACACCGACATGCTGATCGCACAGCCGCTGCCGCTGACGGACCTGTTCAAAGACGGGCTGTCGCCCTGGGAGGAGTGCGCGGAGCTCGCGTCCGCCGACCCCGAGCGCACCATCTTCTGGGGCTCGGTGAACCCGCTGGAGGGACGACGCGCCTTGGAGCTGATGGAGCGCCAGGTCCACGAATTCGGCGCGAGGGCGTTCAAGTTCTACAACACCCGCTACGACTACGGCTCCCCGCTGGCGTGGCGCATGGACGACCCGCAGGTCGCCTTCCCCGCGTTCGAGAAGGCCCGCGAGCTCGGCGTCGACCTCATCGGCGTCCACAAGGGGGTGCCGCTGGGCCCCCAGCCCGTCCAGCACACGCAGACCTGGGACATGGACGGGGCGGCCGCCAACTTCCCCGACCTCAACTTCGTCATCTTCCACGTGGGCCTGCCGTTCATCGACGAGGTGTGCTGGCAGCTCATCCGCTTCCCGAACCTGTACGCGTCGCTGGCGGCCACCCTCAACTTCATCGTCCGGGCCCCGCGGCAGTTCGCCGAGAACCTGGGCAAGCTGCTGTTCTGGTGCGGGGAAGACAAGATCGTCTACGGCAGCGAGACGCCCATCTGGCACCCGCAGTGGGCGCTCCAGGCGTTCTGGGACTTCCAGATCCCCCAGGACCTGGTCGACGGGTACGGCTATCCCCAGCTGACCGAGCAGGCCAAGCGCAAGATCCTCGGGGAGAACCTGCTGCGCCTGCACGGCATGGACGTCGAGGACGCCAGGGCCCGACTCGGGGGCTGACCGCGACGCCGCCTAGAGGCGGTGCCAGCGGCAGATGACCGCGAAGTCGTCGGGGTCGAGGCTGGCGCCGCCGACGAGGGTGCCGTCGATGTCGGGCTGGCGCATGAGCGCCTCGATGTTGCCCGGCTTGACGCTGCCGCCGTACTGGACGCGCAGGGCCGCGGCGGCCTCGGGCCCGTGGCGCTCGGCGACGGCCGCGCGTACCACCCCGCAGGTCGCGCCCGCCTCATCGGGCTGGGCGGTGCGCCCCGTGCCGATCGCCCAGATCGGCTCGTAGGCGATGACCATGCCGGCGACCTGTTGGTCGTCCACACCGTTCAGGCAGGTCTCCACCTGCCCGACGACGACGGACTCGGTCCGACCCTGGTCGCGCTGCTCCTCGGACTCGCCGACGCACAGGATCGGCGTCATGCCGTGGGCCACGACGGCGCGCACCTTGCGGTTGACGATGTCGTCGGTCTCCCCGAACAGCTGCCGGCGCTCCGAGTGGCCGCACACCACATAGGACACGTCCAGCCTGGCGAGCATGGCCGGGCTCACGGCGCCCGTGAAGGCGCCCGACTCCTCCCAGTGGCAGTCCTGGGCGCCGAGGCCGATGCGCAGTCGGTCGCCCTCGATCAGGGTCTGCACGCTGCGCAGCGCGGTGAAGGCCGGGCAGACGACCACCTCGGTGCGGTCGTAGTCGGTATCGTCCAGGTGGTAGCCGAGGCGCTGGACGAGCTGGATGGCCTCGAGGTGGTCGAGGTTCATCTTCCAGTTGCCCGCCTGCAGGGGCAGCCTCCTCACCCGCGCACGCTCCCGTCCCCGCGCAGGGCGGCGACGCCCGGCAGCTCCGCGCCCTCCAGGTACTCCAGCGCCGCTCCCCCGCCGGTTGACACGTGGTTGACCTGGTCGGCCAGCTTCAGCTGGCGGATCGCAGCCGCGCTGTCACCGCCGCCGATGACCGTGAAGCCGGCACAGGCGGCGACGGCCCGCGCCACCCCCTCGGTTCCCGCGCGGAACTCCTCCCACTCGAACACGCCCATCGGCCCGTTCCACAGCACGGCGCCGGCGTCGGCGATGGCGGTGGCGAACCGCACGACCGTGTCCGGCCCCACGTCCAGACCCATGGTGCCCTCGGGGATCTCGTCGGCGGGGACCGGGCGGGCCTCCGCCTGTGGGGAGAACTCCTCGGCGACGACGACGTCGGCGGGCAAATGGACCTGCACGCCACCGGCCTCGGCCGCGTCGAGCAGCCGCCGCACGCCGTCGAGTCGGTCGGTCTCGACACGGCTGTCGCCCACGTCCAGCCCACGGGCGCGCAGGAACGTGAAGCACATGGCCCCGCCGATGAGCAGGCGATCCACCCGTCCCAGCAGGTTGTCGATCACCCCGAGCTTGTCGGACACCTTCGCGCCGCCCAGGACCGCGCAGAAGGGGCGGGGCGGGTCCTCCAGGAGGCGCGACAGCGCCCGCAGCTCGCCCGCCAGCAGCTCTCCGGCCACGGCCCGCTCGACGCGAGCGGGCACGCCCACGACGCTGGCATGGGCGCGGTGGGCGGCGCCGAAGGCGTCGTTGACGTAGGCGTCTCCGAGGGCGGCCAGGGCGTCGGCGAAGCCGTCGTCGTTGGCCTCCTCGCCGGGGTGGAAGCGCAGGTTCTCCAGCAGCAGCACCTCGCCGTCGGCGAGCGCGTCCGCCCTGCCCCGCGCGTCGTCGCCGACGACGTCCCGCGCCGCCGCCACCGGGGCACCGGCGAGCTCCGCCAGGCGCTCGGCGACGGGGGCCAGGCGCAGCTCCTCCACGACCCGCCCCTCGGGCCGCCCCAGGTGGCTCATCAGCACGAGGCGGGCCCCGGCGTCGCGCAGCCGCTGGATGGTCAGCAGCGACGCCTCCAGGCGCAGGTCGTCGGTGACCCGCCCGCCGTCCAGGGGCACGTTGAAGTCGACGCGGACGAGGACACGACGCCCGGCGGGGGCCAACGCGTCGAGCCCCGCGACCTCGCCGGTCGGGGTGCCGTCGGACACTACGGCAGCCGGTCGCCGACGTAGCGGGTCAGGTCGACCATGCGGTTGGAGAAGCCCCACTCGTTGTCGTACCAGCCGAGCACCTTGACCAGGGACCCGTTGACCATGGTCGTCGGGCTGTCGAACACACAGCTGTGGGGGTTGCCGACGACGTCCTGGCTGACCAGCGGCTCGGTGCTGTACTCGAGGATGCCGGCCAGGTCGCCCTCGGCGGCGGCGCGGTAGGCGTCGTTGATCTCCTCCACGCTCGTCTTCCGGCCCACGTTGACGACCAGGTCGGTGATGGAGCCCACCGGCGTGGGCACGCGCAACGCCATGCCGTCCAGGCGTCCCTCCAGGGACGGCAGGGGCTTGGCCGCCGCGCGGGCCGCCCCCGTCGACGTCGGGATGATCGACAGCGCGGCCGCCCGGGCCCGGCGGAGGTCCTTGTGCGGGGCGTCCTGCAGCGCCTGGTCGTTGGTGTAGGCGTGCACCGTGGTCATGAACCCGCTGTCGACCTCGAACGCGTCGGTCAACACCTTGGCCATCGGCACGACGCAGTTGGTCGTGCAGCTGCCGTTCGACACGACGTCATGGGCGTCGGGGTCGTAGTCCCCCTCGTTGGTGCCCATGACAACCGTCAGGTCCTCGGACTTGCCGGGCGCGGAGATGAGCACCTTCTTCGCGCCAGCCTCGAGGTGGCCGGCCGCCTGGTCGCGCTGGGTGAACAGACCGGTGGACTCGACGACGATGTCGACGCCGAGGTCCTTCCAGGGAAGGTCGCTCGGGCTGCGCTCGGACAGCACCGCGACCTGCCGGCCGTCGACGGTGATGGCGTCCTCGGACGCCTCCACCGGGCCGGGGTACGGCCCGTAGACGCTGTCCCGCCGCAGCAGGTGCGCGAGGGTCGCGGCGTCGGTCAGGTCGTTGACGGCCACGAACTCGAGGTCGGCGTCGCGCTCGCGGGCGGCCCGCAGGTACATGCGCCCGATGCGCCCGAAGCCGTTGATGCCGACGCGGATGGCCATGGTCGCCTCACTTCGCCTCGTGGCCGGGGAGCGCGCCAGCGTGGCGCGCGGGGTCACTGACCACTCTTACCGATCCCGCCCGCCCGAAACCGGGCGCGGCGCCAGCAGCGGCGCCAGCGCCGCGGCGACCCTGGCGGGGTCGTGGGCGGCGGTGGCCCGCCC
>JALYGZ010000227.1 GCA_030776845.1 Actinomycetota bacterium | reverse complement strand
GGCCATCCCAGCGCCGCCGCCTGGCGGGACACCTTCGCCCCCCCGTCCACGGGGTCGACGGCCACGGCGGGCACGCCGTTGCGCAGCGCCAGGACCAGCCCGTGCATCCGCGTGGACACGACGGCGTCCATGCGCGCGACGCGGGCCTCGACCGCCGCCGCCGAGCGGATGCCCGGCTCGCGGGGATCGACCCGGGTGTCGAAGCGCACCACGGCCAGGTCGCGGGCCGCCAGCACCCGCTCGACGGCGGCGCGCGCGTCGTCGTGGCGGGCGCGCGCGCCGTACTCGGGCTGCGGGTGGGCCAGCACGACGCCGACCAGCGGGACGCGGGCCGGAGGGGCGCCCAGGCTGAGGTCGGGCCGGGCCTGCTCGGGGCTGTCGCGCTCCAGGACGACGTCGAAGGGCAGTGCCGCGGTGGCCTCGGCGATCACCGACGTGCCCAGGGCGATCCTCCGGGCCCCGGGGAAGCGGTCCAGCAGCTCGGCGACCTGGCGTCCGGCCGCCGGCCCGCACACGAACACGACGTGCGTGTAGCCGTCCGGGTCCACCGCCGTCCAGTCCACCCCCGGCCCGTGCACCGTGCCGGGGTGGTCGGTCGGCGCGGCCTCGCGGAAGGCGGGGGACAGCGCCAGGTCGTGGTCGACGCCCGCCTCGCGCAGCCAGGCGCAGGCGGCGTCGGCGGCCAGCAGGTCGCCGGCGGTCGCCTCCCCGTGGAGGAAGCTGAACCAGCCCGCCACCAGCGCCCGGGTCGTCGTCATCGCCGCCCGCCTGCCCCCCATCGCTGCCGCGCACACCCCCCTCGGTTACTCTCCGCCGGTCCGGTCGGGCGGAGGAAGGCGGTCCCGTGATCGACGAGCTGGCCCGGCCGGTCGAGCGCCTGGGGGCCGCCGCGCTGGAGGCCCTGCCGCTGCTCGGGGCGGCGGCGGTCTTCATCGTCCTCGGCCTCGTGGCGGCGGGGCTGGTGGCCAGGGCGGCCGAGCGCGCGATGCGCCGGACCAGCGCCGACCCGTCCGCGGTCGGCCTGCTGACCCGCGTGTCCCGCACAGCGGTGATTGTGGCGGTCGTCATCTACGCGCTGGAGATCCTCGGCGTACGGGTGGGTCCCCTGCTCGCCGGTCTGGGGATCGCCGGGTTGGCGGTCGGCCTGGCCCTGCAGGGCATCCTGGAGAACTTCGTCTGCGGGATCATCCTGTTGCTGCGCCGCCCGTTCCGGGCGGGCGACCAGATCATGACCAACGACTACGAGGGCACGGTCCAGCAGATCGACACGCGCGTGACCCGCCTGCGCGACTACGACGGCCGCCTCGTGCTCATCCCCAACGCGGAGGTCTACAAGCAGCCGCTCGTCAACCTCACGCGCCTGGGCTCGCGCCGCACGAGCGTGTTCGTGGGCGTGGACTACCGCGACGACGCCGATCGGGCACGGGCCGTCATCGGCGACGCGGTCGGTCGCGTGGAGGGCGTCGCCTCCGACCCGGCGCCGGAGGTGCTGCTGACCGAGCTGGCCGAGTCCAGCGTGCTGTTCGAGGTTCGCTACTGGACCGCTCCCGACATCGCCACCGTCCGGCAGGTGCAGGACAGGGTGCTGGCCGCCGCCAAGCGGGGCGTCCAGGACGCCGGCATGACCATCCCCTGGCCGATCCGGACCCTGGCCATGGACGGCCCCGTGCGGCTCGCCCGGGAGTGAGAGCGGCGGTAGCGCGCCGTTTCGCCAACCTCTAAGGTTGACCGGCACTACACGCCCCGCGTCGACCTGGACCCTGTCGGCGAGGCCTAGGAGGAGCTTCGCATGGGAATCAGCAGGTCGACGCCGCGGCGGCGGACCGAGCGGGCGATGTCGCTCGCGAACGGGTCGCCGCTGCAGCAGTCCCGCACCGGCCGGACGTGCGCCACGCCCGGATGCACCGCCGCCCTGTCCCGCTACAACCCCGCCGCCGTCTGCTCCGCGCACGGGGGGTGGACGGACCCGGCGGGCAGCCGCCGTGCGCGCTCTGGTTGAGCCGGGACGGGCCGCGGCGGCACCGGGCGCCGGGGGACGGTGAGGCACGTGACCCAGCAGGCCGCTGACGAGGACGACCGGGGACGGCAGGCCGACCGGCCCGGGGACATCCCCGCGCGGGGGTGGAAGGACGTCGCGGTCCGCGTCAAGCAGGAGATCAAGCAGGACAACGTGGCGCTCATGGCCGCGGGGGTGGCCTTCTACGCCATGCTCGCGCTGTTCCCCGCCCTGATCGCCCTGGTCACCGTCTACGGCCTGGTCGCCGACCCGGCGCAGGTCCAGTCCCAGATGGAGGCGTTCACCTCCACGCTGCCCGAGGACGCCGCGAGCATCCTGATCCGACCCGTCGCGAGCGCCGCCGGCAGCGGCCAGCAGAGCCTCACGCTGGGGCTGGCGGTCAGCCTGCTGGCCGTGCTGTGGAGCGCGTCGGGCGGGGTCGGGGGGCTCATCAAGGGCGTCAACGCCGCCTACGACGAGGTCGACGAGCGCAACTTCTTCGTGCGCAAGGGCCTGGCCCTGCTGCTCACGCTGGGCGGCATCGTCTTCGTGGTCGTGGCGATCGGCGTCGTGGCCGTCCTGCCGGCGGTGCTCGACATGCTCGGCCTGGCGTCGGTGGCCGAGCTGGCCATCACCGTGCTGCGCTGGCCGCTGCTGGCCCTGCTGGTGATGGTGGCGCTGGGGGTCGTCTACCGGTTGGCGCCCGACCGCGACGGCCCCAAGGTCCGGTGGGTGAGCCTCGGCGCCGTCCTGGCCGCCATCCTGTGGTTGCTGGGCTCGGGCGCCTTCTCGCTGTACGTGAGCAACTTCGGCTCCTACAACGAGACCTACGGCGCGCTGGCCGGCGTGATCATCCTGTTGCTGTGGCTGTTCCTGTCCAGCTTCGTCGTCCTGCTCGGCGCGGAGATCAACGCCGAGGCGGAGCTGCAGACCCGGCGGGACACCACGCGGGGACCGGAACTGCCGATGGGCGAGCGCGACGCCTACGCCGCCGACAACGTCCCCGGGTCGCGTTCGTAGGCACCGGGGCGGGACCCGGGCCGCCGGTAGAATCCGGCCCATGTGCCCGGCGACGACGTCCACCGCGCCCGCGACCCCCTCGGAGGACGGCGCGGCGCTGCTGGCCGGCCTCAACCCCGAGCAGGCCGCCGCCGTCGTCCACTCCGGCGGGCCGCTGCTGATCGTCGCCGGCGCCGGCTCGGGCAAGACCCGCGTGCTCACCCAGCGCATCGCCTGGCTCATCCGTGAGCGCGGCGCCGACCCCATGGGGATCCTGGCGATCACCTTCACCAACAAGGCCGCCAACGAGATGAAGGAGCGCGTCGGCGCGCTCGTCGGCGAGCGCCTGGTGGGCATCAGCCGCGACGCCGAGGGCCGGATGCGCCCCCGCCGCTGGGGCGGCATGTGGGTGTCGACGTTCCACGCCGCCTGCGCGCGCCTGCTGCGCGACGAGGCGCCGCGACTGGGCTACGAGCGCTCGTTCACGATCTACGACGCCGACGACGCGACCCGGCTGGCCGGGCTGTGCCTCAAGGACCTGGGGATGGACCCCAAGCGGGTCACGCCGCGGGGCGTCGCCCACGCCATCTCGGCGGCGAAGAACGAGCTCGTCGACTTCGACACGTACGCCCTGCGAGCCGACAGCTGGTACCAGCGCCAGGTCGCCGAGGTCTACCGGACCTACCAGGAGCGACTGCACCGGGCCAGCGCCTTCGACTTCGACGACCTGCTCGTCAAGACCGTGGAGCTGCTGCAGCTGTACGACGACGCGCTGGCCACCTACCGGCGCCGGTTCGCCCACGTGCTCGTGGACGAGTGGCAGGACACCAACCGGGCCCAGTACGAGCTGGTCCGGCTGCTGGCCCAGGAGCACCGGCGCCTGACCGTGGTCGGCGACGGCGACCAGTCCATCTACCGCTTCCGCGGCGCGGACGTGCGCAACATCCTCGACTTCGACAAGGACTTCCCGGACGCCACGCGCATCACGCTGGCCCGCAACTACCGGTCCACCCAGACCATCCTGGACACGGCCAACGCCGTCATCGCCCACAACGTCGGCCGCATCCCCAAGCGGCTGTGGACCGACGAGGGCGCCGGCGCGCCGGTCGTGCGCTACACGGCCGACAACGAGCACGACGAGGCCGCGTTCGTCGCCGAGGAGGTGTCCCGGCTGGCCGAGCGCGACGGGGTCCCCAGCGGCGACTGCGCGGTGTTCTACCGGACCAACGCCCAGTCGCGGGTGCTCGAGGAGATCTGCATCCGCCTGGGCGTCGCCTACCAGATCGTCGGCGGGACGCGCTTCTACGAGCGTCGCGAGATCCGCGACCTGCTCGCCTACCTGCGCGTGCTCGTCAACCCCGCCGACGACGTCAGCGCCAAGCGGGTCCTCAACGTCCCCCGCCGTGGCATCGGCGCCAGGACCGAGGAGGCGCTCGACCTGTTCGCGGGCCGCGAGGGCGTGTCGTTCCTGACGGCCTGCCGGCGCGCGGAGGACAACCACCTGCTGGCCCCCCGCGCCGTCGGGGCCGTCACCGACTTCGTGCGCCTGCTCGACGGCCTGCGCGCCGCCGTGGACGCCGGGGAGCTGGCGCTGCGCGACGTGGTGGAGCTCGTCTGGCGGCGGACCGGCTACCTGGCCGAGCTCGAGGCCGAGCGCACCGTCGAGGCCCTCGGGCGGGCGGAGAACCTGCGGGAGCTGGCCGGCGTCGCCGAGGACTTCACGTCGCTGCAGCCCGACGCGACGCTGGGGGAGTTCCTGGAGCGCATCGCGCTCGTCACCGAGCAGGACAGCCTCGACGAGGAGGGGTCCCGCCTGACGCTGATGACGATGCACAACGCCAAGGGCCTGGAGTTCGAGGTGGTGTTCATCGTCGGCATGGAGGACTCGGTCTTCCCCCACCACCGCAGCCTGGGCGACCCCGACGAGCTGGAGGAGGAGCGCCGCCTGTGCTACGTGGCGATGACCCGGGCGCGCCGACGGCTGTACCTGACGAACGCCTGGAGTCGTACGCTGTTCGGCGGGACGAGCGCGAACCCGCCCTCACGCTTCCTGAAGGAGGTGCCCGCCGAGCTCGTCGACCGCCGCGCCGCCGACCAGGGCGGGCCCAGCC
>JALYGZ010000226.1 GCA_030776845.1 Actinomycetota bacterium | reverse complement strand
GGCGTGACGTCCCCCGGGGCCGGTCTCGGCCGCCCGGGGGCGCGCCGCGGCGGGTCAGCGTCGAACAGGGCCTCCTGGCGTCCAGCGGCGCCCCGGCCGGCTGCCTCGAGCTCGACGGGGGTGACGCCGGCGACGGTGGCCGCCCACCAGGTCAACCCCCGGTCCCACATCGCCCCGGGCGGCCGGCGCCGGGGGACGCGGCCGGCGAAGGCGACGTCCACCACCACACCGATCACCACGTCGCGCACGAACGCGTCGTCGGCGTAGCGGGCACGCAGGTCGTCGACGAAGCCGGGTTGCGGGGGCTGGCCGGTCAGCCGGCGCGCGATCTCGTCGAGCACGGGGCGGGAGCGCTGCAGCCATGACCACGCGTGCCGTGGCGGCTGCTCCCTGCGCGCGTCCACCGGGAGTCCCTCCACGCCCGCCGTCAGCCGAGGACCCGGCGCTGGAAGCCCCTCACGCCAGCGTAGGACACGACCACGGCGACGACGACGAGCGCGGCGAACACCACGTGGGGTTGCATGTGAGGCAGGTGCGGGGTCAGCGCGAGGCGGAAGCCCTCGGCGATGTACACGAGCGGGTTCGCCAGCGTGGCCGCCTGCAGCCACGGGATGGGCCCCAGGTCCGCCCACGAGTAGTAGGTGGCCCCCAGGAACGTCAGCGGCAGGATGATGACGCTGAACATCAGCGGCACGGTGTCCGGCTCGAAGTAGGTGCCCAGCACCAGCCCGAAGGCCGACGCCACCACCGGCCCCAGCACGCACACGGCCACCAGCGCTCCCCAGGAGATGACCAGATCGGGCGGCTGCGCGGGCACGAGCCGGACGATCGGGAAGACCACGACCGCCCCCAGCAGCCCCTGGGCGGCGCCGGCGACGATCTTCTCCAGCGCCACCGCCCAGACGGGCAGCGGCGCCATGACCCGGTCGTCGATCTCGCGCGTGTAGCCGAACTCCTGCACCAGCGGCAGCGCGACGGCCTGGATGCCCTTGATCATCACAGTGATGGCCAGCACGCCGGGCACGAGGACGTCGGTGAACGAGCGCCCGCCGGCCGTGTCCAAGCCCTGGCCGATCGCGGGGAACACATAGGTGAAGACGAACACCAGCAGCAGGGGCTGGCTGACCGTACGGACCAGGAAGCGCCCCTTCTCCCCGGTCAGCACGTGCAGGTCGCGCAGCAGCATCGCCCCGAAGGCGTAGGCGGCCACGGCGCGGACCGAGCGCGACGGCGGCGCCGGGCTCCCGCTCACCACCTCGTCCGGGGTGGGCACGCGGCTCATTCCCGCAGGTCCTTGCCCGTCAGGGCGATGAAGACGGTCTCCAGCGTCGGCTCGCTCACCGACAGGTCCGTCAGGTGGTGGCCCGCCCGCTCCGCGTGGGCGACCAGACGGGGCGCCAGGCCGTCGCGCGCGTGTGCGACGACCCGCACCCGACCGTCGCGCAGGTCGACGCGCGCCACGCCCGGCACCGCGCGCAGCGACTCGGCCAGCCCGGGCAGTTCCCGGGCGTCCCCGACGCGCAGGTCGACGGCGGTGTCAGTCCCGACGGAGCGCTTCAGCCGGGCGGGGGTGTCCAGGGCCAGGATCCGCCCGCCGTCCATGATGGCGACCCGGTCGCAGAGGACCTCGGCCTCCTCCATCTGGTGGGTCGTGAGCATGATCGTCTGTCCCTGGGCGTGGAACTCGCCCAGCAGGTCCCACAGGGCCAGACGGCTCTGGGGGTCCAGGCCGGTGGTCGGCTCGTCAAGGAACAGCACGGCCGGTTGGTGCAGCAGGGCGCGGGCCACCATCAGCCGCTGTGCCATCCCCCCCGACAGGGCGTCGACCCGGGCGCCGGCGCGGTCGGTCAGCCGGAATCGCCCCAGCAGGGCGTCGGTCCGGGCCCGGGCCCCGGCGGCGCCCAGCCCGAAGAAGCGCCCGTGGAAGTACAGGTTGTCCTCCACGGTGAGGCTGCGGTCCAGGGTGTTGGTCTGGGGGACGACGCCGACGCGCTGCTTGACGCGGGCGGGGCTGGCCGTCACGTCGATGCCGCCGACGGACGCCCGGCCACCGGTCGGGAGGATGCGGGTGGTGAGCATACCGATCGTGGTGGTCTTGCCCGCGCCGTTGGGCCCCAGCAGGCCGAACACCTCGCCGGGACGGACCACCAGGTCGACACCGTCGACGGCGCGCAGCGTCCCGCCGTGCTCACGGTACGCCTTGGACAGGGCCTCGGTGACGATGTGGTTGTCGCCGCTGGTCGATCGGCTCGTCTCGCTGGGGGCGCTGACCGCCACGCGCGCTCCTGTCCCGGGTGGTTCGGCCATGGTGCCATGGGCGGACCCGACGACCGCGACGGACCGGAGCCGAGGCTCCTGTGCTCCATTGATAGCCAAGTGGACAAAGTTGTCCGTTGGGGCAAGGATGTCCGCGGAGAGTGGTGCAGGCCACACCATCCGCACGCGACGGGAGTCGGTGATGAGGATTTCCGGGGGCCGGCGGCTGGCCGGCGCATTCATGACCGCGGCCGTCATGCTGGCGCCGGCGGCGGTGGTGACGGGCGCCGCCACCCCGGCGGCGGCCGGGAAGTGTCCCGACGGCAGCCTGCGCTGCGTCGACGCGGTCATCCGCGAGATGCGCCGGCGCTTCAAGCCGCTGGCCTCCAGCTGTGACCACGACGCGATCTTCGCCCTGGCCTACCTGCGGACGACGGAGGAGTACCGGCGCACCGTGGCCGCGCAGCCGGACTTCTTCGACGACACGGCGTTCGTGAACACCGAGGACGTGGTATTCGCCGACTACTACTTTCGCGCCTACGACGCCTGGCACGCCGGGCGTCGCGCCTCGGTGCCGCCGGCATGGCGGATCGCGTTGGAGGCGGCCGACGAGCGGGGGGTCACCGGCGCCGGGAACCTGCTGCTGGGCATCAACGCCCACATCAACCACGACCTGCCCTTCGTGCTCGCCGCGCTGCTGGAGGAGCGGGGGATGACGACTGCGGACGGTGACAGCCGCAAGGCCGACCACGACAAGGTCAACGAGATCCTGCGGCGCGTGCAGGAGCCGCTCCTGACCGAGGCGGCGCGGCGCTTCGACCCCACCATCGACGACGCCCAGGTCGACGGCACCGGGCTTGACGACGAGGCGCTGTTCCAGTCGATCGTCGTCTGGCGGGAGCGGGCCTGGAACAACGCGGTGCAACTGGTGGAGGCGACGACCGACGCCGAGCGCCGTCTGGTCGCCGACAGTATCGCGCAGCAGGCCGCCAACGAGGCGACCGCGATCAGGGCCGACAGCTCCTACGGGACCCCGCCGAACCCGCCCGACAGCAGCGCGCGCGACGACTACTGCGCGACCCACTGGCGGGGCTGAGGCTCAACCGGCCCCGCCCCCCGGCGCGCGACGGCGCAGCCAGCCGGCCAGCGCGCCGACGGGCATCGGGCGGGCCAGGTAGAACCCCTGGGCGTAGTCGCAGCGCAGGTCCTCCAGCAGGCGGCACACCTGGGGCGTCTCCACGCCCTCCGCGCCCGCCCCGATGCCGAGGCTGTGGGCCAGCTCGATGGCCGACCGCACGATCGACGCGTCGCGCTCGTCGGTGGCCATGCCGCGCACGAACGAGCGGTCGATCTTGATCGACCGCGCCGGCAGCCGCTTGAGGTAGGCCAGCGACGAGTAGCCCGTGCCGAAGTCGTCGATCGAGAAGGCGATGCCGTCGGCCGCCAACCGGGACATGGCCGTCATCGCGCGCTCGGGGTCGGCCATGGCCGCGCTCTCGGTGATCTCCAGCTCGAGCTCGGCCCGCCCGGCCCGCTGCGCCTCGAGCACCTCCTCGAGGAGACGGGGCAGCGCGGAGTCGTGCAGCAGCGTCGCCGACAGGTTGACGGCGACGCTGACCCCCATGCCCTCGTCCCGGCAGATGCGCATGTCGGCCAGGGCGGTCTGCAGGACCCACAGGGACAGTGGCTTGATCGCGCCGCTGGCCTCGGCGACCGAGATGAACTCGTCGGGCATGACGATGCCGCGCCGGGGGTGGCGCCAGCGCACCAGACCCTCGACGCCCACGACCCGTCCGGCCGTGAGCTCCACCTTCGGCTGGTAGTGGACGAGCAGCTCGTCGGAGGCGATCGCGCGCCGCAGCTCGACCGCCAGGTTGCTGCGGCGCAGCCGCTGGTCGTCCGAGCGCGGGTCGTACAGCGCCTGTCCCGTCCCGAGGCGCTTCGCCCGGCGCATGGCGACGTCCGCCTGGCGCAGCAGGTCGTCGGCGTCGGCCGCGCCCGCTCCCGCCGCGGCGATGCCCACGCTGGCCTCCAGCTGCAGGTCCACGTCGTCGACGCGCAGCGACTCGGACAGCGCGCGCCGGGCCTCGTCGGCGGCGCTCTGGGCGCTCTCGGCGGCGTCGGGATCGGACAGGACGACCACGAACTGGTCGCCGCCGATGCGGCTGAGCGTGTCGGAGCCGTCCAGGGTGTCGTCCAGCCGCTCGGCGACCTGGCGCAGGACCCGGTCGCCGGCCTGGTGGCCGAGGGTGTCGTTGATGATCTTGAAGTGGTCCAGGTCGAACAGCAGCAGCGCGACCCGCTGCCGCCGGCGGCAGGCGCGCGAGAGGGCCTGGCGCACCCGGTCGACCAGGACGGTGCGGTTGGGCAGTCCCGTGAGCGGATCGTGCAGCGCGAGCCGGCGGGCCTCGTCCTCGGCGCGCCGGCGCTCGATGGCGATGGCCGCCAGGTGCACGCAGCGCTCCACGAGTGCCGCCTCGGGCCCGGAGAAGTCGGCCGTGTCGCCGTCACGGTGGTGCACCCTGAACACGGCCAGCCGGGCGCCGCTGGTCGGCGAGTGCACGGCGACCTCGGTCATGCCCCGCGGGCGTCGGGCGGCCAGGGGGCCCGGGGTGAACGTCGACGGGCGGATCACGACCTCGCCGTCGGGCCTGGCCAGCGCCGTCAGCCCCCCGTTGGCCGCCCCCGGAGTCCGCTCCGGCCTCCCCGGGCGCGGCGGCGGTGGCAGGGTGACGACGCTGACGACGAGCCCGCAGCGCCGGGCGAGCAGGCCGGCCAGGGCGCCCATGGTCTCGTCGACGGGCTCACCGGAGGCCATCATCTCCAGGATGCGGGCCTGCTCGGCCAGCAGCTGGTGCGCCCGGTGGCGGTCGCTGATGTCCAGGATGGTGCCGGCGTGGCCCACGATCCCGCCATCGGGCCCGAAGAGGACCGCGGAGCGCAGCTCCACCCACCGTTCCGAGCCGTCGGCGGCGCGCAGCCGCGTCTGGTGGTGGCAGTGGTCCTTGGCCCCGGAGACGACCTGCTCGAACAGCGCGATCGTGGGCGCCCGCTCCTCGGGGTGCATGAACTCCAGGAAGTGGCGCCCGAGGCTGTCGGCTACCGCATGTCCGGTCAGGGCGGCCCAGGCCTGGTTGAGGTAGGTCCAGAAGCCCCGGGCGTCGGTCTCGAAGACCACCTCCCGCAGGTGGTCCAGGACGGCCCCGTACCGCTCGGGTCCGGCGACGGTTGCGACCGCGCCACCGGCTACGCCCGGTGGCCCCATGGGACCGAGGCGATCGGCGGGTTGGCGACTGGTCATGGACGCCCGACAGCCATGGGTCCAGGTCGGCGCCGGCCCGCCGCGCCCCGAACCCACAAGAGCTATTCCCGCAAGCCTACATGACAGCACCTAACACGACGTGACACGGGTGACCCTCGGCTCACCTGGTGGTCGGCAGCCACTCGGGGCGCCGTCGCTCGTAGCCGGCGATGGCCTGCTCGTCGACCAGGGTCAGCGCGATCTCGTCCAGGCCCTCCAGCAGCAGCCGCTTGGTGAACGCGTCGACGCCGAACGTCTCATGAACCAGAACGGGCCCCTCCGGCGCCTCCGACGCGCGGGCCTCCAGGGTCTGGCGCGGCAGGTCGATCCGGACCCCGGCCGCCGGGTCCCGCCGTGCCAGGTCCATGAGCCGCTCGACCGGGCCGGGCGCCAACTCGACGCACAGCAGCCCGACGGTGGCGCAGTTGCCACGGAAGATGTCCGCGAAGCTGGGGGCCACGATCGCCTCGAACCCGTACTGCTGCAGGCCCCACGGGGCGTGCTCGCGCGAGGATCCGCACCCGAAGTTGGGCCCGGCCACCAGCACGCTGGCGCCGGCGTAGCGCTCGTCGTTGAGCACGAAGCCCGGCTGCGCCCGCCAGTCGTGGAAGATGAACTGTCCGAAGCCGGTCCGCTCGATGCGCTTGAGAAACTGCTTGGGCATGATCTGGTCGGTGTCCACGTCGGCGCGGTCCAGCGGCGCCATCGAGCCCGTGATCAGGCGCACCGGCTTCACCGCGCGCCCCGGCAGTCCACGAAGCGGCCGGCCAGGGCCGCGGCCGCGGCCATCGCCGGCGACACCAGGTGCGTGCGGCCACCGCGACCCTGCCGACCCTCGAAGTTTCGGTTCGACGTCGACGCGCACCGCTCGCCCGACGCCAGGATGTCCGGGTTCATCCCCAGGCACATCGAGCACCCGGGCTCGCGCCACTCGAAGCCGGCCGACATGAACACCTCGTGCAGGCCCTCGGACTCGGCCTGCAGCTTGACCGGGTAGGAGCCGGGCACGACCATCGCGCGGACCCCGTCGGCCACGCGGCCGCCCGCCACGACCTCCGCCGCCGCCCGCAGGTCCTCGATCCGGGCGTTGGTGCAGGAGCCGAGGAAGACCCGGTCGATGCGGATGTCGGAGACCGCCTCGCCGCCGCCCAGGCCCATGTAAGCCAGCGCCCTGCGGGCCTGGCCGGGGTCGGCCGTGTCCTCGGGCCTGGGGACCCGCCCGGTCACCGGCGCGCTCATCGCCGGGGTGGTGCCCCAGGTGACGGTGGGCTCGAACGTCGAGGCGTCCAGACGCACCATCCGGTCGAAGCGCGCGCCCTCGTCGGTCGCCAGCCCCCTCCAGTCGTTCAGCGCGGCGTCCCAGGCGGCGCCCCGGGGGGCGCGAGGGCGGCCCTTCAGGTAGGCGAACGTCGTCTCGTCGGGGGCCACGAGGCCGGCCCGGGCCCCCGCCTCGATCGACATGTTGCAGACGGTCATGCGGCCCTCCATCGACAGGGAGCCGACCGCCTCCCCCCGGTACTCGATGACGTGGCCCGCGCCGCCGTCCGTGCCGATCTCCGCGACGACGCGCAGGATCAGGTCCTTCGCCGTGACCCCGAGCGGCAACTCGCCGTCGACCGAGACGGCCATCAGCCGGGGCCTGGACTGGGGCAGGGTCTGCGTGGCCAGGACGTGCTCGACCTGGGAGGTCCCGATGCCGAACGCCAGCGCCCCGAAGGCCCCGTGCGTGGACGTGTGGCTGTCGCCGCAGACGATCGTCATCCCGGGCTGGGTCAGGCCCTGCTCCGGGCCGATCATGTGCACGATGCCCTGGCGGTCCGACGCCCGGTCGAACAGGGGGACGCCGAACTGCGCGCAGTTGGCCACCAGCGCGTCCATCTGACGCGCCGACAGCTCGTCCGCGACGGGCAGCCGACGGTCCGTCGTCGGCACGTTGTGGTCCATCGTCGCCAGCGTCAGGTCCGGGCGCCGGACACCTCGCCCGGCCAGGCGCAGGCCCTCGAACGCCTGCGGGCTGGTCACCTCGTGCACCAGGTGCAGGTCGACGTAGAGCAGGTCGGGCTCGCCCTCGCGCCGTCGCACGACATGACCGCCCCAGATCTTCTCCGCGAGGGTCCGCGGCGTGTCGGTCATGGCTGCCCTCACCGGAGTGCCTCCACCAGCGGGCCGGGCCCCGACCGGCTCACCCGCTCCACCGGGAGCTCGAGTGCATCCGGTCGGCGACGCTGCCGGTGACGACGACGTGCTCAGTCGACTGCAGCTCGAACGCGACGGTCTCCTCGCCGGTCGTCTCGGCCACAGCGGCGGCGACGCGCGCCACCAGCCGCATCTCCTCCTCGGGCGTCTGCTGCGGGTCGATCTGGATCCTCACGGTGGTCACTCCTGGCTCCTGACGTGACGGTGTCGGTGTCGGCTCGGGCCGGCGCTCAGGGCGTCCGCAGCGCCCCGGGGGCCGCGGACCGCCGGCGCAGCCGCACGGACTTGTTGATGGCGTGCAGGTAGGCGCGGGCGCTGGCCTCCACGACGTCGGTGGACACGCCCCGCCCGGTGAACCGCTGGCCGTCCACTTCGGCCTGGATGGTCACGTCGCCCAGCGCGTCGATGCCGCTGGTGACCGCGGCGACGTTGAACGACACGAGCCCGGCCTCCACCCCAGTGGCCCGCCGGATGGCGGCGCAGGCCGCGTCGACCATCCCGTCGCCCATGGACGACTCGTCCACCGCGGTCCCGGAGTCCCTACGCTGCACGCGGACCGTGGCCGTGGGCGCCGCGGCCGTACCACCGGACACCTGCAGCGACTCCAGCTCGAACGCGTCGTCGGCGGCGGCGGTGATCTCGTCCGCCACGATCGCCTCGAGGTCAGTGTCGGTGATCTCGACCTTGCGGTCCGCCAACTCCTTGAACCGGTCGAACGCCCGGGCCGTCTCGCCCGCCGACAGCTCGTAGCCCATCGCCTCGAGCTGCCGGACGAACGCGTGGCGCCCCGAGTGCTTGCCGAGCACGATCGATGAGCCCGCTACGCCGACGTCCTCCGCCCGCATGATCTCGTAGGTGAGGCGGTCGGCGAGCACCCCGTGCTGGTGGATGCCGGACTCGTGAGCGAAGGCGTTGCGGCCCACGACCGCCTTGTTGAACTGCACGGGATAGCCGGTCAACGTCGTCACCAGCCGGGAGGCCCGGGCGATCTCCGGCGTGCGGACCGCCGTCGGCGAGCCCAGCAGGTCCTCCCGGGTGGCCAGCGCCATCACGACCTCCTCGAGCGAGCAGTTGCCCGCGCGCTCGCCGATGCCGTTGACGGCGACCTCGACCTGTCGGGCGCCGTTGCGGACCGCCTCCAGGGAGTTGGCGACGGCCAGGCCGAGGTCGTTGTGGCAGTGGACGCTGACGGTCACCTGCGGGCCGACCCGGGCCACGACGTTGGCGACCATCCGGCCGAAGTCGTGCGGGATGGCGTAGCCCACGGTGTCGGGGATGTTCACCGTCGTCGCGCCGGCCGCCACCACGGCGTCGATCACCCGGCGCAGGAAGTCCTCGTCGGTGCGCGTCGCGTCCTGGGGCGAGAACTCGACGTCGTCGGTGTAGGTCCGCGCCCGGCGCACCGCGTCGACGGCCTGGGCCACCACCTGCTGCTCGCTCGCGCCGCGCAGCATGGCCGTGCGGTGCACCTCGGAGGTCGACAGGAACACGTGGATGCGCGGTCGCGAAGCGGGCTTGACCGACTCGGCGGCCCGGGCGATGTCGTCGGGGTGACAGCGGGCCAGGGCCGCAATGGTGGGGGCGCCGGGCTGGGTGCCGACGCTGTCGGCGATCGCCCTGACGGCCTCGAAGTCCCCCTGGGAGGTGATGGGGAAGCCGGCCTCGACGACGTCGACCTGCAGCCGGGCCAGCTGCTCGGCGATCTCCAGCTTCTCCTTGGTGTCCAGGCAGATGCCCGGGGCCTGCTCGCCGTCGCGCAGGGTCGTGTCGAAGATGCAGACGGCACCGGATGCCGTGGTCATGGGGGTTCCTCTCGAGCCTTCTCTCCTGCGCTGCACCCGCGGGGGTCTCCGCGGGCGGCTCGAGTGCGCGACCTCCGCCCGCGGCGTCAAAGGAGAAGGAGCGAGAGGCTCTCCACCACGGCGCCACCGACCGGCAGGGCGCGGATACCGCGCCGCCGCGACCGGACCGGGGTGCCGTCGGGAGCCATCGACGGGTTTGTAACCGCCCGGGCCCGCGGCGTCAAACGTTGCCGTCCGGCCGACGCCCGAGGTTCCCACAACACAGGCCGGCGACCGGGGCGGCTCGTCACAGGCGCGGAATAGATTATCGAACAAGGGTTCGACAGATGACAAGGGTTCGACAGATGACGAAGACCCATGGAGGCGAACCACGCGGCCCTGGGACGGGATGTCGCAGGAGCGGTTGGAAGCCGAGATCACCGAGCTGGCCGCGCAGCTCGCGGCGGCGGAGTGCCGCCGCCAACACGGTGCGGCGCCTGAGCTGCGACGCCACCCTCGCGGCCCTACTGCACGGCCGCGACGGCACTCCCCTGAGCGCGGGGTGAAGGACCCGGGCGATCTCCCCCGCCCTGCGCCGAGCCCTGCGCAGCCGCGACGGCGGGTCCACCGACCTGGACAACCTGGCCCTGCTGTGCCGGCACCACCACCGGCTCGTGCACGACGGCGGCTACGGCATCCACGCCGACCCGCTCGGCGCGCTGACGTTCACCCGCCCCGACGGCCGGCC
>JALYGZ010000225.1 GCA_030776845.1 Actinomycetota bacterium | reverse complement strand
GCCCGGG
Organism: Actinomycetota bacterium; assembly: GCA_030776845.1. GTDB lineage: Bacteria > Actinomycetota > Nitriliruptoria > Euzebyales > Egibacteraceae > JAHWKQ01. Next base: position 2,563 of record JALYGZ010000225.1, on the reverse strand, counting down.
GCCGTTACCGTCCGGGTGACCGCGCCCCGGGCGACCCCCGCGGTCTCCACCGGGGTGGGCTGCTCCCCCGTGCACCCGACCGGCACCGCGGCGAGCAGCGCGCAGGTCGCGACGCGCAGGGCCCGGGCACGCACGGTCGTGGCTCCTTCCCGCAGCAGAGCCGTCCACGCGCTGCCCGGGTTCCGGGGGGGACGACGCTGTACGCCGCCAGACTATGCGTCGGGGCGCGGGCGGTCCCCGGGCGGGGCGCTAGTCGCGGCGGGCGAGCAGCTCGGGAAGGTCGAACGCCAGGTCCGCGATGTGACCCGCACAGCAGCGGTGGGTCTCCAGATGCCCCGGCAGCTGCTCATCGACGACGCCGCGCAGCGCACGCACCCGGGCGGTCACGTCGCCCGCGGCCACGTCGACCAGGTCGCTGTGCTCGGCGACGGTGCGCACCGCCTTGCGGCAGCAGCCGAACACCGGCGTGTGATCGCGCCAGGGGTCCTCGAAGGCCTCGAGGACGACGGCGGTGGGGGCGGGTGCGGAGCCGGTCATCGTCGTCACTCCCTCGGCGGATCGGTGGCTGGTCCCGTGGTCCCCAGCCTACTCAGGGGCTGGGGGAGCGCAACGATCCCGCTCAGTCGCCGGCCAGCTCCCCGGCGCGCAGCTTCGCGGCCTCGATCGCGTTGAGGAAGGCGGCTCGCACCCGCTCCTGCTCCAGGACGCGGATAGCCGAGATCGTGGTGCCGCCCGGTGACGTGACCGACTCACGCAGCTCGACGGGGTGCCTGCCGGTGTCGCCGAGCATCTTGGCGCTGCCGACCATGGTCTGCACGACCAGCTGGGTCGCGACGTCGCGCGACAGGCCCAGCAGGATGCCCGCGTCGATCATGGCCTCGGCCAACAGGAACACGTACGCCGGCCCCGAGCCCGACAGCGCCGTGACGGCGTCGAGGTGCTCCTCCTCGACGTGCACGACCTTGCCCACGTGGCCCAGGATCTGCTCGGCGACGGCCATGTGGCCGGCCTCGGCCCGGCGTCCCGGCGCGATCGCGCTCATGGCCTCGTCGACCTGCACCGGCACGTTGGACATGACCCGCACGACCGGGACGTCCGAGCCCAGCAGCCGCTCGATGACCGTGGTGGGCACGCCGGCGGCGACCGACACGACCGTCTGCCCGGCGTGCACCTTGGGGGCGATCTCGGTCAGCAGGGCGCGCATGTTCTGCGGCTTGACGGTGACCAGGATCACGTCGGCCTCGGCGGCCGCGGCCACCGAGTCGGTGTCGGCGCGGACCCCGAAGGCCGCCGCGAGCCGCTGCGCGTGCTCGGCGTGGCGCACCGTGCACCGGACCTGCCCCGGGGCCACCCAACCCGACCGCAGCAGCCCCTTGAGCAGCGCCTCGCCCATCCGCCCGGCGCCCAGGATGACCAGCGTGCCGTCCATGGCGGCGCAGACTACCCCTGCGGGGTGGCCCGTTCGACCGAGACGCCCAGGATGCCGGCCATGTGCGCCAGGGTGTACTCCTGCACCTCGTCGCCGGGGTGCTCGGGCGCGTCGAACGTGGCGGTGGCGTCGGCGGCGACCGTCACCTGCAGGTCGCGGTTGCGCAGGTCGGCGGCGGTGTGCAGCACGCAGATGTCGGTGCAGACCCCGCAGATGCGCACCCGGTCGACGTCGAAGCGGTGCAGCAGGCCCTCGAACTGGGTCTCGAACATCGCCGAGTAGCGGCGCTTGGGGACCAGCCAGCTGTCCTCGCGGTCCCGGTAGACGCGCAGCTCGTCGACGAGCTCGGCTTCGTGGCTGCCCCGCACGCAGTGCACGGGGAAGACGCGGAACTCCAGGTCGTCGGGCTCGTGGGTGTCGGCGGTGAAGATGACGTGCGCCCCGCGCCCCAGCGCCGCCTCGACCTCCCCGATGACGCGGGGCAGCACGGCCAGGCAGCGGTCGCTGGCCAGGTTGCCCTCCCGCAGGAAGCCGTTCTGCATGTCCACGACGACGAGCGCCTCGCTCATGGGATCCTCCTCTCCTCGCCGGCGGTGATCGGGTTGGGCGCCAGCCCGCCCCTGGCCCGCCACGCCTGCTCGGCGTCGATGTACGTGGCGAAGCCTAGCCGCAGGGCCGTGTCGAAGGCCTCGTCGGCGGCGACGAGCAGCTGTCCCATGAGGGTGTCGAGCCCGTCGACGGTCACCGCGCCGGCGGGCAGCAGCCCGACCAGCACGACGTCGCCGGCGTCGTCCACGGCGAAGCGCAGCACGTAGGTGCGCAGGTTGCGCCGCAGCAGGTAGCCGAAGAACGCCGCCTCGTTCTCGTCGGGGGCCTGCACGAAGTGCGACCACACGACGAGGCGGTCCTCGCCCAGTGACAGGTGCACCCCGATGCCCCGCTTGTGCTCACCCTGCAGCACCGTCGCCCACCGCCCGGGGGCGGACCGCTCGACGGGCAGCTCCGGGTGGGCCTCGAACCAGGCGTCGACCGCGGCGGGCGGGCCCATCAGGCGCCCCGGGCGCCGGCCGTGGGCCAGCCGGTGTCCGTGGCGGCGGTGCCCACCCGGCGGGCCAGCACCGCGCGGTACAGGTC
>JALYGZ010000224.1 GCA_030776845.1 Actinomycetota bacterium | reverse complement strand
CCGTGGCCGCCAGGTCGAACGGGTCCAGCGGCTTGAGCACGCTGGCGTCGGCCTCCGACCACGAGGCCAGCCAGCGGTCCTGCTCCCTGGCCAGCAGCAGCAGCACCGGGGGCATCGACCGGCCCATGCGGACCTGGGCCTTGACATCGCGGCTGAGCGCGAAGCCTCCCTCGGGGTGCAGGTCGCCGTCGGCCAGCACCAGGTCGTAGCCGTCGGGCTCGGACAGCAGCACCTGCACCGCGCGGTGCGGGGCGCGCACCCGGGCGAGCTCGACGTCGGGCTCGCCCAACAGCGCGCCCTCGACCTGCTCGATGACGCCCTCGTGCTGGCAGACGAACAGGACCCTCACCCGGAACTCCCCGCCGGACGCCGCTCATCCTGGGAGCCCTCGCCGGACCGGCGCACGTTGTCGGGGTGCTCCCGGCTCTCGGCCACGTAGCCGACCCCCACCTGAATGAAGCGCATCAGGGTCACGAGGCCCAGTCCGCCCAGCGCATTGCCCAGCACCGCCCAGGCCGCCGCGCCCGCCATGTCGGCGTAGCCGAAGGAAGCACCGTAGTGCAGGGCGGCGAACATCTCGGCCGACGACACGATCACGTGGTTCAGCGGCGCCACCACCAGCAGGAACGCCACGCCGACGGTGGCCACGATGCGGCCGATCTCCGTGTCGCTGCCGCGCTCCATCCACGTCATGACGGTGATCGCCGCGCCGCCCAGTACGGCCAGGCAGAACGCCTCCCAGCCGATGCCCAGCTCCGTATACTCCCCCGCCTTGCGTGTGGCGGTGTCGGCCAGCTCGGGCCTGGCGACCGCCACCAGCAGCCCGATCAGCCAGGCTCCCACGAGGTTCGCCACGAGCGTGCCCCCCCACAGCCGCAGGATCTGGTGCCACCTCGCCCGGTGAGCGACGACGGCAGCGAACGGGACCAGGAAGTTCTCCGTGAACAGCTCGCTGCGACCCAGGGTGAGGGCGACGAACCCGATCGTGAAGGCCAGCCCCCCCAGCGGCGTCGAGCCCGTCAGGTCCACGACCACGAAGAAGGCGACGACGCCGAGGCCGAGGTCCACCCCGCCCACGAAGCCCGTCGCCAGCAGGTGCGGCCAGGACCGGCTCAGGCGCACGACACCGTCTTCCACGGACTCGTGGAAGGCGTGGCGGATCGCCGGGTCCCCCGCCCGCGCGGCGGGCTGCGTCTGCTGGCTCACGACGTCAGCATGCCACGGGCGACCGCCCGGCCCGGACCGCGTGCGCCTAGCCCACCGTCCAGCTGTCGGCGCCCTCGAGCAGCGTGGCGAGGTCGCCGCGGCCGCGGTGGGCCACAGCGACGTCGACCTGCGCGTCCATCTCGACGTCGTAGACGGGGCGGCGGACCTGGCGGAAGACGCCGACGGGCGTGGGCCCGGTGGGGGTGTGCGACAGCCGGGACAGGGCGAAGGCCAGCGACGGGTCCTCGCGATGCGCGTCGTGGACGAGCAGCCGGTCCTCGCCGACGTCCGCGACCTCCACCACGCGCAGGCCGCCGTCGTCCGCGCAGGCCACGCCGCGCTCCCCGTCGGGGCCGAAGCGGACCGGGCGGCCGTGCTCGAGCCGGATCTGGTTGGCGGCCGGCGCGTCCTTGAGCGCCGCGAACGCCCCGTCGTTGAAGATGTTGCAGTTCTGGTAGACCTCGACGAAGGAGGCCCCCTCGTGCCGTGCGGCCAGCTCGATGACCCCGGCCAGGTGCTGGCGCTCGGTGTCGATCGACCTGGCCACGAACGTGGCCTCGGCCCCCAACGCCAGGCTGACCGGGTTGAAGGGCTCGTCCAGGGAGCCCGCGGGCGTGGACTTCGTCACCTTGCCGACCTCCGAGGTCGGCGAGTACTGCCCCTTGGTCAACCCGTAGATCTGGTTGTTGAACAGCACGATCGTGAGGTTGGCATTGCGCCGCAGCGCATGGATGAGGTGGTTGCCGCCGATCGACAGCCCGTCGCCGTCGCCGGTGATGACGAACACCTTCAGGTTCGGGCGGGTGGCGCAGATGCCGATGGCGATCGCCGGGGCCCGCCCGTGGATCGAGTGGAACCCGTACGTCGACATGTAGTAGGGCAGGCGGCTGGCGCAGCCGATGCCGGACACGAACACGATCCGCTCCCGGGGCAGCCCCAGGTCGGGCAGCACGCCCTGGATGTTGGCCAGGATGGCGTAGTCCCCACAGCCGGGGCACCAGCGGACCTCCTGGTCGCTGGAGAAGTCCTTGCGCGTCAGCGTCCTCGCGCCGCCGGCGTTGCCGTTGCCGTTGCCGACCCGGGTGCTCATGAGGCTGCCTCGAGATCCTCCAACTGGGCGGTGACGGCGTCGCACAGCTCCGATGTCGTGAACGGCAGGCCCGTCACACGGTTGTGGCCCCGCGCGTCGACCAGGTAGCGCGCCCGCAGCAGCTGTGCGAGCTGGCCGGTGTTCATCTCCGGCACGAGCACGCGGTCGAAAGACCGCAGCACCTCGCCGGTGTTGGCCGGGAACGGGTTGAGGTGCCGCAGGTGGGCCCTGGCCACGGCGTGCCCCTGGTCGCGCACCCGGCGCACCGCCGCGCGGATCGGCCCGTACGTCGAGCCCCACCCGACGACGAGCACCCGCGCCCCGGGCGGCCCGTCGACCTCCAGCGGGGGGATGGTCGCGGCGATGCCGGCGACCTTGGCCTGGCGCAACTCGGTCATGCGGTGGTGGTTGTCGGGGTCGTAGGAGATGGCCCCGGTGCCGTCGGCCTTCTCCAGCCCGCCGATGCGGTGCTCGAGGCCGGGCGTGCCGGGCACCGCCCAGGGCCGCGCCATGGTGTCCGGGTCGCGCAGGAACGGCCAGAAGTCGCCGTCGTGGTTGGGTCCGGTCGCGAAGTCAACCTCGGCGGACAGGTCCGGCAGGGTCTTCACGTCCGGGACGGGCCACGGCTCCGCCCCGTTGGCCAGGTAGCCGTCGGACAGCAGGACGACCGGGGTGCGGTAGCGCAGCGCGATGCGCGCCGCCTCCAGCGCCGCGTGGAAGCAGTCGCCGGGGGCGGCGGCCGCGATGACCGGGATGGGGGCGTCGCCGTTGCGCCCGTACATGGCCTGCAGCAGGTCGGACTGCTCGGTCTTCGTCGGCAGTCCCGTGGACGGCCCGCCGCGCTGGATGTCCACCACGATCAGGGGCAACTCGACCGACAGCGCCAGCCCGACGGTCTCGCTCTTCAGCGACATGCCGGGGCCGGAGGTCGCGGTCACGGCGAGGTTGCCGGCGAACGCGGCGCCGAGCGCGGCCCCCACACCGGCGATCTCGTCCTCGGCCTGGAAGGTCCGCACCCCGAAGTTCTTGTGCCGGCTCAGCTCGTGGAGGACGTCCGACGCCGGCGTGATGGGATAGCCGGCCAGGAACAGCGACAGCCCCGAGCGCTCGGCGGCGGCGATGAGGCCGTACGCCAGGGCCAGGTTCCCGGTGATCTGGCGGTAGCGCCCCGGCGGCAGGCTGGCCGGCTTCACCTCGTAGGCGTGGGCGAACAGCTCCGTCGTCTCGCCGAAGTGGTAGCCGGCCGTGAACGCGGTGACGTTCGCGTCGGCCAGGTCCGGGCGCGACGCGAAGTGCGCCCGCAGCCAGTCGACGGTGGGGGCGGTCGGGCGCGAGTACATCCACGACATGAGCCCCAGGGCGAACATGTTCTTCGCGCGCTGCTTCTCCTTGGACGACAGGGGGCTGTCCTCCAGCGCCCCGACCGTCAGCGAGGTCAGCGGCAGCCGCACCACCCGGTAGCCCTCGAGGCTGCCGTCCTCCAGCGGGTTGGACTCGTACCGGGCCTTCTTCAGGTTCCCGCGGGTGAAGGCGTCGGTGTTGAGGATCACGGTGCCGCCGGGCCCCAGGTCCCCGATGTTCGTCTTCAGCGCGGCCGGGTTCATCGCGACGAGGACGTCGGGGGCGTCGCCGGGGGTGAGGATGTCGTGGTCGGCGAAGTGCAGCTGGAAGCCGGAGACGCCCGCCAGTGAGCCGGCTGGGGCGCGGATCTCCGCCGGGAAGTCGGGCAGCGTGGCCAGGTCGTTGCCCCTGACGGCCGTCGCCGTCGTGAACCGCGAGCCCGTCAGCTGCATGCCGTCGCCGGAGTCGCCCGCGAACCGGATCGTCACCGTGTCGAGGGTCTGCACGGCCTTGTGCGCCACTGGTGTGTTCCTCACCCTGCTCGGAGGCGTCGCGGAGTCACATGGTAGGCGTCGCCTCCCGGTATCCCCAGTATCCACGGACGCCACGCCGCGCGCAGCGTCCGATCCGCCGATGTCGGCCCCGGTTGTCACAGCCGCTCGGCATACTGCGGCCGTCAGGGGGTGAGACCGGACATGCTCCAGCTGCACCGCGCCGAGCGCGCCGACCGGCTCGTCGACGCCCTGGCCGGCGTGCTGGCCACACCGCTCGACGACCCGATGACGACCGAGCTCGTGTCGGTGCACTCCCGCGGCATCGAGCGGTGGCTGGCCCAGGAGCTGTCCGCGCGCCTGGGAGCGGCTGGCGGGCGCGGCGACGGGGTCTGCGCCAACGTCGACTTCCCCTTCCCCGGCCGCGTCGTCCGGCGCGCCC
>JALYGZ010000223.1 GCA_030776845.1 Actinomycetota bacterium | reverse complement strand
CCGTCACCGCGCAGGCGGGGTCCGCGCCGATCGGCCGGCCCCACATCGCCGCGGCGATGGTCGAGGCCGGGTTCGTGCCCGACGTCGCCGCGGCGTTCGACGGCTTCCTGGCCGAGGGCGCCCCGGCGTACGTCGTCAAGCACGCCCTGAGCCCGGCCGAGGGGGTGCGGCTGCTGCGCGCCGCGGACGGCGTGGCCGTCCTGGCCCATCCGGAGCTGTCCTCGCGTGACGGCGCGATCACCGAGGAGCTCGTCGCCGAGCTCGCCGCGACGGGACTGGCCGGACTGGAGGCCGACCACGTCGGTCACGACGAGGACGCCGTGCGTCGCTGGCGGGGGTGCGCCGACCGCCTCGGGTTGGTCGTCACGGGCGCCAGCGACTTCCACGGTGCGGGCACGCAGGTGGCCATCGGCGCGGCGACGACCCCGCTGGCCCGGGTCCGGCAGCTGCGGGAGCGCGCGGGGGCCGACCGCTCGAGCGGCGGCCTCACCGACTAGGATGCGTACGGACGCGGGCGCGGGAGTGCGGGGGGCGCCACGCGTGCGGACGGTGTGAGGAGGACGTGCGGTGGTAGGGCCGGCGAAGCGACTGATACCGCTTCCCATGCTCGTCGTGACCAGCGAGGGGCCGCTGCGTGGCCGCACCCTCGTGGTCGACGCCGACGAGATGCTGCTCGGCAGGCGCGACAACTCCGACCTGCTCCTGCCCGATCCCCACGTGAGCCGGGCGCACGCCGTCATCCGCCGTCACAGCGGGGCGGTGTGGGTCGAGGACCTGGGCTCGACCGGCGGCACCTTCGTCAACGGAGAGCCCGTCACCGGCTCGCAGGCCCTGCGCCACGGGGACGAGGTGCGCTTCGGCCCGCTGGGGACCCGCTTCGAGGACCGCGGCGCCGCGATGGAGCGCGAGGAGGCCACGGAGCTTTTCGACGTCGGTCCCGTCGAGGAGCGCCCCATGCTGTCGCCGCGGCAGCAGGAGGTCCTGGGCTATCTCAAAGACGGCCTCACCAACCCCGAGATCGCCGTGCGCCTCGGCGTCACCGAGCGGACCGTCAAGGCCCACTGCCAGGAGGTCTTCGACCGTCTCAACGCCCGCAACCGCACCGCCGCGGTGGCCGCGGCCATGCGCCTGGGCCTGCTCGACGAGACCTGACGGCCCCGGGAGCGCTTGCGCCCGGCGGCCTGGGGGGTCACAGTAGTCGCGGGCCGTCGGGGCCCCGTCCTCCCGGCAACCGCTCGGAGGTCTTCCCCTAACAACCCGTGGGTCGGCTCGCCAGCCCCTCCCCGCCCGTGGCGGGTGACCGGCTGCGGCGACCCCATACTGGAAGCCCCTGGCCGGGCGCCGTCCGGCCACGCTCCGGAGTGGATGTACCCGCTCTGAGTCGGGCTTGCACGGGGAGGGCGGGACCCGGACGGCCCACCCCGTCGGCGTGATTTCGGCGGTCGCCGCCCAGCGTCTAGCCTGGGCGCCGCCGAGCCGCCGAGGAGCCCATGACCGTCCCGGCACCGCCCCCGCCGTCGGGCGCCCGACGGTCGCCGTGACCGCGACCGTCTACGTCGTCGTCAACCAGAAGGGCGGCGTGGCCAAGACCACCACCACGGTCTCGCTGGCGGCCGCGTTGAGCGAGCGGGGCCAGGACGTGCTGGTCGTCGACCTGGATCCGCAGGCGGCGCTGACGTTCGCGCTGGGCTACGACCCCGACAGCCTGACGCCCACGGTCCACGACGTGGTCACCGGCCGCGCCGACCTGGCCGACGTCGTCCTGCGGCACCCCGAGACGGACCTGGCGCCGGCCAACATCGACCTGGCCGGCGCCGAGGTCGCGCTGCTGGCCCGCACCGGCCGGGAGTACGTCCTGCGTGCCGGGCTGGAGCCCCTGCGCGAGGCCTACGACACGATCCTGATCGACTGTCCGCCCTCGCTGGGTGTGTTGACCCTGAACGGGCTCACCGCGGCGGACCGCGCCCTCGTGCCGCTGCAGTGCGAGACCCTGTCGCACCGGGCGGTCTCCCAGTTGCTGGAGACCATCGCCGACGTCCAGCGGCTGACCAACCGGGACCTGCGGGTCGCCGGGATCCTGCCGACGATGTTCGACGCGCGCACCCGCCACGCGCGCGATGTGCTCGCCGACGTGCGGCGGCGCTACGGCCTGCCGGTGCTCGAGCCGCCGGTGCGCAAGAGCGTCCGCTTCGCCGAGGCCCCGAACGCCGGCGTGTCCATCCTGGCCTACGACGACTCCGTGCCGGGCGCCGCCGCCTACCGGGCCGTGGGGGCCCGCCTGGCCGGCCTGGAGGTGCCCGAGCGGCTGCTCGAGGCGGCGGGGGCGTCGCCCGCACGGATCGCCGCGAGTG
>JALYGZ010000222.1 GCA_030776845.1 Actinomycetota bacterium | reverse complement strand
GGGCGGCAGGCCGCGCGCCAGCCGGTGGATCGGGTCGACCCGGGGGCCGTGGACGCGCGCGTCAACCAGGTACATCAGGATGCGATCGTGCGGGGAGTCGCCGCCGGCGGGCGTCGCGGCCCGCCGTCGGAACTCCAGCGCGCTGGCGTACCGATGATGGCCGTCGGCGATGACGACCTGCAGCGGCGCCAGCGCCGCGCGCAGCCGGTCGATCGTGGCGGGGTCGCGCACCGCCCAGACCCGATGGTCGACGCCGGCCTCGTCGGTCAGGCCGACGACGGGCGCGGTGCGGTGCGCGTCGTCGAGGACACGCCCCAGAGCCGGGCGCGCGTCGTCGTAGATCGCGAACACGGGTGAGAGGTCGACGGGGACGGCCTCCAGCCGCGCGAGCCGCTTGGCCGCGCGCCCGGCGTCGGTGTCCTCGTGGGCGTGCACGGCCCCGGAGCCGTCCAGTGGCTCCAGCCGCACGGCGGCCAGCACGCCCCGCTGCATGGCGGGCACGCCGCTCCGCAGCTCGTGCTCCTCGTAGACGTAGAAGGCGGGGGCGGCCTCCTCGACGAGCACGCCGGTGCGCCGCCAGCGCTTCCAGGTCTGGGCGGCCACACGGTAGCTGCCCCCACCGCGGGGGGCGATCAGTTCGACGACGGTGTAGGGGCTGGCGGTACGGTGCCGGGCGTAGGCGAAGCGCTCCAGCTCCTCGTATGCCGGCGCGGACGTCGAGCCGGCGCCTCCGGCGACCCGGGGGTCGTACCGCAGCCCGTGGAACGGCGCGGCGTCGACCACGCGGCGGTCTCCTCCAACGAATTCAACGAAGCGTCCGGCCTGCTGATGAGAACACGATACTGTGCTCCTCGCAGGGGGCAGGAGGTCTCGATGACGGACGCGCTGGTCTACGACCTGTACGAGCAGGGCCGCCGGCGCCTGCGCCGCGGGCAGCCCCGTGCCGCCGTCGAGGTGCTCGAGCTCGCGGTCGCCAGGGAGCCGGCCAAGGCGTCGCTGCAGGAGACCCTCGGGCGCGCCTACTTCGCCAGCGCCCAGGTCGAGCGCGCCCGCGCGGCCTTCGCCCGGACCGTGGAGCTCGACCCGACCGACGACTACGCGAACTTCGGGCTCGGGCGCTGCCTGGAGCGGCTCGGGCGCAACGCCGACGCGGCCAAGTACCTGAAGCTGGCGTGCGCGCTGGCCGAGCGCCCCGAGTACCGCACGGCGCTGGACCGGGTCCACGCGCGCCTGCGCCCGTGATCCGTGGCGGCGCCGTCGCCGACGGGTACGCCGGCGTCGTCCTGGACCTCGACGGGGTCGTCTACCGTCACGAGCGCGCCCTGGACGGCGCGGCGGACACGGTCGCCGAGCTGGGCCGACGCGGCGTCGGTGTGGTGTTCGTCACCAACAACGCCACCCGCACGCCCCGCGAGGTGGCCGACAAGCTGCGGGCCATGGGGGTGCCCGCCGACCCGTCCCAGGTCCTGACGTCGGCGCTGGCCGCCGCGCGGATGATCGACGCCCCGGCCCGCTGCCTGGTCATCGGCGAGCGGGGGGTGCGCGCGGCCCTGGACGAGCGGGGACTGGGACTCGTCGAGGACGCCGCCGGCGCCGACGTGGTGGTGGTGGGGTGGGACCGCCGGCTCACCTGGGACCAGCTGCGCAGGGCCACGCTGGCCCTGTCCGCGGGCGCACGCTTCGTCGCGACGAACTCCGACCTGGTCTACCCGTCGCCGGAGGGCCCGTGGCCGGGCAACGGGGCGACCCTGGCGGCCCTGACCGCGGCGACCGGCCGGGAACCGGAGGTGGCGGGAAAGCCGCGGGCGCCGCTGCTGACGGCGGCCGCCGGCCGACTGCCCGAGGGGCCGCTGCTGATGGTCGGCGACAGCCTGGCCACCGACGTCGCCGGCGCCGCGGCGCTGGGCTGGGACTGCGCGCTGGTGCTGACGGGTGTCACGGCGGCCTCCGACGTGGACGGGGCCCGGCCGCGCCCGACCTACGTGCTCGACGACCTCGGCGCGCTCCTTGGCGAGGCTCCCGGGTAGGCGGGCGGCTACCAGCCCGGCGGGACGACGGAGCGCCGCACCGGTCGGCGCCGCCCGAAGGCCAGGGTGATCGCGATGCCGGCCACGAACCCGCCCACGTGCGCCAGGTAGGCGACGCCGCCCCCGCTGACGAGCGACGGTCGCAGGGCCTGCAGCTGCAGCAGGAACCACAGGCCCAGCACGAGCACGGCCGGCAGGCTCACGACCAGGAAGAACAGGAAGGGGATCGCCACCCGGACCCACGCACGCGGGAACAGCACCATGTAGGCGCCGAGCACCGCCGCGATGGCTCCCGACGCCCCGACGAGGGTCGCGGTGCTGCCGGCGTTGGGCAGGGCGAACACGAGCGTGGCGACGACGCCCGACGACAGGTAGAAGACCGTGAACCCCAGGGGCCCGTAGCGGTCCTCGACGTTGTCGCCGAACACCCACAGGTAGAGCATGTTGCCGAGCAGGTGCAGCCAGCCGCCGTGGAGGAACAGGCTGGTCACCAGCGTCACGTAGACGTCCTTGTCCGGCGACGGCCCGATCCCGCACCGGCCCGCCGGTGTCGAGTCGAGCTGTGCGGGCCCGAGGGGGTGGCCCTGGGCGACCTCGGCGGGCACCACCGCCCAGTCCAGGTAGAAGGCGAGCTGCTCGCAGGCGCCCCCCGACCACGGGGTGAGGAGGACGAACACGGCGACGTTGGCCAGGATCAGCAGCCGGCACACCCACGGTCGACGCCGGGTCGGGTTGTAGTCGCCGATGGGGATGACCATGTCCGGGCCGGGCAGTATGCCAGAGGCCCCGCTCCGGTGGCCCCCGAGGCCGCTGGGCTATCCTCGCGGCGTGGACGACCGTACCCACGACGCCGAGGGGCTCGGGGACCTCACGCGCAGGACCGCCGAGGCCCTGGTGCGCACGCTCGTCCGACAGGGGGAGGCCACCGCGGACCGGGCCGAGCAGCTCGTCACCGAGGTTCTCGCCCGGTCCGAGCGCAACCGCGACGCGCTGCTGGGTATGGTCCGCGCCGAGGTCGAGCGCACCGTGGACCGGCTCGGCCTCGTCCGCCGGGAGGAGCTCGAACGGCTCGCCGCCCGCGTCGCGTCGCTGGACCGGC
>JALYGZ010000221.1 GCA_030776845.1 Actinomycetota bacterium | reverse complement strand
CCCCGGGCCGGCCTGCTACGGCCGCGGCGGGGAGGACCCCACCGTCACCGACGCCCACGCGGCGCTGGGCCACCTGGACCCGGAGGGCAGACTGGGCAGCGGCGCGCTCGAGCTCGACGTCGACGCGGCGAGGCGCGCCCTGGGGCGGCTGCCGGAGTCGGGCGGGGACGCGGCGGGGGTCCTGACCGTGGTCCGCGCGACCATGGCGCGCGCACTGCGCCGGGTGACCACCGAGCGGGGCGTGGACCCGTCCGGCCTCGCCCTCGTCGCCTACGGCGGCGCGGGGCCGCTGCACGCGGTCGCCCTCGCCCGCGACGTGGGGTTCAGCGCGGTGATCGTGCCGCCCGCGCCGGGTGTGCTGAGCGCTCTGGGACTGCTGCTGGCCCCAGGGCGCTACGAGGCGTCGCGCACCGTGATGACCCGGGCCGGCAGCGACACGGGCTCGCTGTGGGACGACCTGGAGGAGGAGGTGCGCGCCGAGCTGTCGCGTCAGGGCGTCACGGAGGACGTGACGCTGGACCGGTTGGCGGACTGCCGCTACGCCGGCCAGTCCCACGAGCTGCGCGTCGGCGCCGGCGGGGAGCAGGGGCTGGCCGAGACCTTCCACGCCGCGCACGAGTCCGAGTACGGCTACGCCATGCGCGACGAGCACGTCGAGCTGGTGACCGCCCGTGTCGTGGGCGAGGGTCGACCGGTGCTGTCCGGGCCGCCGGCGGAGTGGGACCTGGGCGAGGCCGCCGAGGAGGGCCGGCGCGAGATCGGCGTCGCCGACGACACCACCACCGCCCGGATCCTGCACCGCGCCTCACTGTCGGAGGGCGACCGCGTGGACGGCCCGGCGCTCGTCGAGCAGTCCGACTCCACCACCCTGCTCGGCCCCGGTGACCGGGGCGAGGTCGACGCGGCCGGCAACCTCGTCGTGGACCTCGCGGACGAGTAGGAGCGCAGACGTGGCGAACCGACTGGACGCGGTCGAGCTGGAGGTCGTGCGACACGCGCTGCAGGGCGTGGCGGAGGAGATGGGCGTGGCGCTGCGGCGCGCCTCCTACTCGCCCAACATCAAAGAGCGCGCGGACTGCTCGGCGGCGGTGTTCGACCCCGACGGCCAGATGGTGGCCCAGGCCGAGCACATCCCGGTCCACCTGGGCTCGATGCCGGGCTCGGTCGAGGCGGTCCTGGAGGCCTTCGGGGACCTGCGCCCGGGGCTGCAGGTCGCCGTCAACGACCCGTACGCCGGCGGCACCCACCTGCCGGACCTGACCATCGTCGCCGCGGTCGGCGACGACGAGGGGCGCCTGCTGGGCTACGTGGCCAACCGCGCCCACCACGCCGACGTGGCCGGCTGCGCGCCCGGGTCGATGCCGGCGCACGCGGTCGAGATCGCGATGGAGGGGGTGCGCATCCCGCCCACCCTGGTCGTGGACGACGAGGGTCCCCGGGAGGACGTGCTCGGGCTGATCTCGGCGAACAGCCGCACCCCCCGCGAGCGGCGCGGGGACCTGCGGGCGCAGTTCGCGGCCAACCACGTCGGCGCGCGCCGGCTGCGGGAGCTGGCCAACCGGCTGGGCGCCGAGCGGCTGTGGCAGGCCATGGCGGAGGTGTGCGACTACAGCGACCGGCGGGTCCGCGCCGCCGTGCGGGAGATCCCCGACGGTACCTACCGCTTCTCCGACCGGCTGGAGGTCGGCGACGGCGTCACGATCACCGCCGCGGTCACCGTCGACGACGATCATGTCGTCGTGGACTTCGACGGCACCGACGAGCAGGTGCCCGCCAACCTGAACGCGGTCTATGCCGTGACCCTGTCCAGCGCCTGGTTCGTCTTCCGCATGCTCACCGATCCCGACGCGCCGCCCAACTCGGGCTGCTACCGGGCCTGCGAGGTGCGGGCCCCCGAGGGGACGGTCGTGCACGCCAGGCCCCCGGCGGCGGTCGCGGCCGGCAACGTCGAGACCAGCCAGCGCATCGTCGACGTGCTGCTCGGCGCGCTGGCCCAGGCCCTGCCCGAGCGGGTGCCGGCCGCCAGCCAGGGGACCATGAACAACGTCCTCATCGGGGGCTCCTCCGGCCCGCAGCCGTTCAGCTACTACGAGACGCTGGCCGGCGGGGAGGGTGGCACCCCCGATCGGGCCGGCATGTCCGGCGTGCACACCGGCATGACCAACACGCAGAACACCCCGGCGGAGGCCATGGAGCTGGACTACCCCCTGCGGGTCTGGCGGGCGGAGCTGCGCGGCGACTCCCGGGGGCGGGGCCGCCATCCCGGCGGCGAGGGCCTGGTGCGCGAGATCGAGGTCCTGGCCGACGCGACGCTGACCCTGCAGACCGAGCGGCGCGCCCACTCCCCGTGGGGCCTGGCCGGCGGCGGTGACGCCGCACCGGGACGCAACGTCCTCGTGCGGGCCGGCGGCGCGGAGGAGGAGCTGGGCTCCAAGGGCACCTGGTCGCTGCGGGCCGGCGACCGGGTCCGGGTCGAGACCCCCGGGGGCGGCGGCTGGGGGGAAGAGGGGAGCGACGGCTCCTGAGGCCCCGAGGTCCGACCGTACGGCAGAACAGGCGTCTTCGGGCATCGACGGGCTAGTGTGAGTCCGTGCGATCGACTGGCAACGCCGATACGCCGACGGCGCACGGCCCGCGACTCAGCGTCGTCCACGACCGAGCGGGGGGCCACGGCCGTGAGCGGTGACGACTGGGCCGGCCCGGTGGTGCGTGGCGCTTCCGGCCGCCGGACCCTCGACCGGGCGCGGAC
>JALYGZ010000220.1 GCA_030776845.1 Actinomycetota bacterium | reverse complement strand
CCCCCGTGCCGGGCCCCCGCGCCGTCCGGCGGCTGACACCCGCCCAGGCCGTCGACGCCGGCATCGCCGACTTCGCGGCCGCCACACTGCCCGACGTGCTCCGCGGGCTGCACGGGCGGAGGGTGTCCGTCGGCGGCCGGGCACGCACGCTGGACGTGGACCCGGTGACGGCCCGGGTGCGCTTCCACAACCCCGGCCTGGTCCGGCGGGTGCTGCACACCGTCGCCGACCCGACGCTGGCCTACCTGCTCGTCGTCGGCGGCATGCTGGCGCTGGCCTTCGAGGTGTTCCAGCCCGGCTTCGGGGTCGCCGGTCTGTGCGGTGTGGCCCTGTCGGCGCTGGGCCTGTACGGGCTGTCGGTGCTCCCGACGAACTGGGCGGCCTTCGCCCTGCTCCTCGCGGGGGTGGTGCTGCTCGGCGTGGACCTGGCGCGCTCGGGCCTGGGGATGCTCACCGTCTCCGGTACGGCCGCGTTCACGGCCGGCTCGTTCGCCCTGGTGGGCGGTCCCACGATGCTTCACGTCCCCGGCTGGCTGGTCGCCGTGGTGGCGGTGGCGACTGTCGTGTTCTTCGTCGTGGCCATGACCCAGGTGCTGCGGGCGCAGGCCGGGCCGCCCACGGCGGAGATCGGCGAGCTGGTGGGCCGGGTCGGGGTCGTGCGCAGCATGCTCAACCCCGAGGGACACGTGTGGCTGGCCGGCTCACTGTGGCGCGCGCGGGCCCCGTCCGGGGCCGGGCGCGTGGCCACCGGCACCCCGGTGCGCGTGCTCGGCCTGCGCGACGACGCGACGCTGGACGTCGAGGTGGTCGACGGCACGCGTCCCACGACCCCGGAGCCGTCGCCTCCCTGAGCCACGCCGCGCCAGGCAGTAGCGTGGCGCCAACGCCGAGCGACTGGAGAACCCCGTGGACCCGTCGACCATCGCCCTGCTCGTCGTCGCCGTCGCCCTGATCATGGTCGTGACCGCGGCGATCAAGATCGTCCAGGAGTATGAACGAGGCGTGATCTTCCGCCTCGGGAGGGTCATCGCCGGCGCCAAGGGCCCCGGGTTGTTCTTCATCATCCCGATCATCGACAGGATGGTGAAGGTCAACCTGCAGACCATCACGGTCAACGTGCCGTCCCAGGAGATCATCACCCGTGACAACGTAACGGTCCGGGTCGACGCGGTCGCCTACTTCAACGTCGTCGAGCCCGTCAAGTCGGTCGTCAACATCCAGAACTACTTCTTCGGCACCTCGCAGGTCTGCCAGACGACCCTGCGCAGCGTGTGCGGCACTGCCGAGCTCGACGAGCTGCTCGCCGAGCGCGAGCGGCTCAACAGCCAGATCCAGACCATCGTCGATGACCTCACCGAGCCGTGGGGCGTCAAGGTCACGCTCGTGGAGATCCGCGACGTCAACCTGCCCAACGAGATCCAGCGGGCCATGGCCCGCCAGGCCGAGGCCGAGCGTGACCGGCGCGCGAAGATCATCAACGCCGAGGGGGAGTTCCAGGCGGCGCAGAAGCTCAGCGACGCCGCCGCCGTCATCGCCGAGCAGCCCATCGCCTACCAGCTGCGCATGCTGCAGACGGTCACCGAGGTCGCCGCGGAGAAGAACTCGACGCTCGTGCTGCCCGTCCCGATCGAGCTGCTCGGGCCGTTCCAGTCCTCCTTCGGCCAGGACGCGAGGGTCCCCGCCGAGGCGTCCCGAGACGGGTCCTCCTGAGGGGGTTCCCGATCCGGACTATATAGAGTATTCTTGCCGCTACCCCAGGTAGTATTCGCGGGGAGCGGAGCCCATGGCGTCGCTGCCACAGCTGAAGAAGTCCCCCCCGACCGGCTGGCAACAGCACGGTCTGTGCCGGGCGGTCGACTCGGACGTGTTCTTCCCGCCCCCCTGGTTCGAGCACAAGCCCGAGCGGGAGGCGCGTGAGGCGCGGGCCAAGCGGATCTGCCACCAGTGCCCGGTGCGTCTGCCCTGTCTGGACTGGGCACTGGCCACCCGGGAGCCCTTCGGCGTATGGGGTGGCCACTCCGAGTCCGAGCGGCGGCGCATCCTCGGCGGCAAGCTCAAGGCCAGCTGAGCCGCCCCCACCCGTCGACTGTGGATCGGCGGGCGCATACGCCCGGCAGGCTTCAGTCGACGAGCACGACCGCCTCGACCTCGACCGGCGAGTCCATGGGCAGCGACGGGACCCCCACCGCCGCCCGGGCGTGCAGGCCCGCCTGCCCGAAGACCTCGGTGACCAGCTCCGACGCGCCGTTGGCCACGACGTGCTGCTGGGTGAAGGCCGGGTCGCTGGCGACGAACACGCCCAGGCGGACGACCTGCCGGACGCGGTCGAGGCTGCCCAGCTCGGCCCTGAGCTGCGCGAGCACGTTGACGGCGCACTGGCGCGCGCAGCGCGTCCCCACCCGGGTGTCGACCTCCCCGCCGAGCTTGCCTGTGGCGACCGGCCGACCCTGGGCGACGGCGACCTGACCCGACACGTAGACGACCTCGCCGGCGCGCGCGACGGGCACGTAGGCCGCAGCCGGCGCCGGTGCCTCCGGCAGCTCGAGCCCCAGCTGCGTCAGTCGCTCCTCCGCGCCGCTCACTGTTGGGCCGCCTGCTTCGGTCGCTTGAAATACGCCACGCTCTCGACCACGCACACCAGCTCGTAGCCCTCCTCGCCCCAGTTGTTGAGGATCTCCTGCAGGGCGTGGCTGATCAACGGCGCCGTCGCGTACTCCCACTGCTGCATCCCGTCTCCCTTCGATCACCGAGGCCGCACGGGCAACCTAGCGTCCCCGCGACCGGGGCCGGTACCTACGGCTCGGGCACCTCGCGGACGTCGCCCATGCGCCGGGTGCGGCCCCGGCAGTCGAGCTCCTCGAGCAGCGGCACCGCGTACTTGCGGCTGGTGCCCAGCACCTCCTTGGCCCGGGCGACGGTCAGCGGCCCCTCACGCCGGTAGGCGGCACGCAGTCGCTCGGTGGCCTCCTCCAGGGCGCTGCCGGCCAGCGCCAGGTCGGGCGCCAGCCTGACCAACTCCCCGGACGCCTCCAGCTCGCGCACCAGCGCGTCGGAGGCGCCCGCCGCTCCGGCCGCCTGCGTCAGG
>JALYGZ010000219.1 GCA_030776845.1 Actinomycetota bacterium | reverse complement strand
GGCCGGCCTGCGACCCGGACTGGTGCAACGGCTGCCCGGCCTGCGGGTGGCGCTGTGCGTGCCCCGCGACGCCCCGGCGGAGTCCGCCGGGGCGGCCACGCTGCCCGGCGCGCTGCGACGGCTGCTGGAGGCGCCCGAGCTGGTCGTGGCCGCCGGGCTGGGCGACTCGGAGCCGAACCGCAAGCCCGTCCTGCAGCTGCTCGACCCCGCCGGTGGGATCCGGGGCTTCGCGAAGGTCGGGTGGAACGACTACACGCGCGCGCACGTCGAGACCGAGGTCGCGGCGCTGGACCGGCTCACCGCCGACCCGCCCCGGCGCTTCGGCACTCCCACGCTCGTCGGCGCGGACCGGTGGGGCGACCTGCGGGTCTGCGTCTCCTCCCCGCTGCCCCCCGCCGTGCGTCCCTACCCGGCGGCCTCCGGGCCTCCCCCCCTGGCGGTCACCCGCGAGCTCGCCGGACGGGGCGAGCCAGAGCGTGCGCCCCTGGGGGCCAGTCGCTACTGGTACCAGCTGCGCGAGCGCCTGGCCGCAACGCCGCCCGACGAGCGACGCCGGCGGGTGGTCGAGGCGTGCATCCGTGACCTCGCCGACCGGGCCGGCGCCGTGCGGATGGGCTTCGGCGCCTGGCACGGCGACTGGTCCCCGTGGAACATGGGCTGGGTCGGGCCCCGGCTGTACGTGTGGGACTGGGAGCACGGCGCACCGTGCGTGCCCCTCGGGTTCGACCTGCTGCACTTCGAGTTCCAGGTCGCTTTCGAGCTGCGGGGCCGTGGTCTCGACGAGGCGGTCTCCCGGGTCGCCGCCCGGGGCCCGGGCCGGCTGGCGCATCTCGGTGTGGCCCCCGCCGCCCGGCGGGCCACGGTGGTGCTGTACCTGCTGGAGCTGCTGTGCCGCTCCGACGAGGGGATGCGCGCGGGCGTCGGCCGCGACGCCCGCTTCTATCCGGCCGTGCTCGACGTGCTGGGGGAGCTGTGCACCGGACGGTCGCCCCGCTCGTAGAACCAGTCGGGGAAGTACAGCATGTCGGTGTCCTCGCTGACCAGCAGGAGGTCGTGGCGTCGCGGGACGAACGCGACCCCCTCGGTCTGCTCGTAGCCGCCGTCGCGCCGGTAGCGCTGGTGGAACGCCGGCGGCCGGCCGATGAGGTCGGCCACGAGCTCCCGGCCGCTCAGACCGGTCCTGGGCGTCCGGTACACGTACACGCCGCGGCCGTCGGTGGCCACAGCCAGCCGCCGCCGGTCGGTCGACAGGTCCGCGCCCGTCGGCAGGTCGGGGAACCCGCCTCGGGGCGGCCGCAGGGCGCCGACCTCCTCCAGGCGGTTGGGCTCGTCCGGCGACAGGGTGGCGAAGCCGAACAGCCCGGGCTGGTCCTCGTTGGAGACCAGGTAGGGCACGCCGGCGACGACCAGCAGCGACTCGGCGTTGCCGCCGGGGCAGTCGCAGTGGTCCTCGGGCCAGCGGTAGGGGTAGGTAGCAAGGATTTGGGCCGAGGTCGCCGTGTAGGGGTCGGGCTCGGCGATCTTGTGCACCGCGGTGTCGGTGCGGTCCCAGCCGTTGTCGCCGATGTCGCCCAGCCACAGGTGCCCGTCGTCGTCGGCGGCGATGTCCTCCCAGTCGCGGTTGTCCAGCCCCGGCAGCGCCACCCGGCGGAAGCCCGTCCCGGGCCCGAGGTCGACGAGTCGTCCCCGCCGGATCCTGAACGCGTACAGGGTTGCCCGCGCACCGCGCCCGGAGTCCCGGTGGGCCCAGAACACCCCAGGCCACTGGCGGCTGGCGACCACCCCGGAGGCCTCCGACGCCGGCAGGTTCCCGATCCGGTCGTAGCCGCCGGGGACCGGGGGGCCAGACGCGGCGGGCTCGGTCGGCTCCCCGCCCGGCGACGACCCGGGAGCGCAGCCGGCGAGGACGACCAGCGCCACGGCGGCCAGCACCGCCCCGCGGACAACCGGGCTCATCCCGCGACGACGAGGCGGGAGACGAGCTCGGCGAAGCGGCTCACGGCGTCCTCACCGGTGCGGCCGTGCGTCGCCAGCAGCTGGCTGCCCGGCTCCGCGACGACCTCGTCGAGCAGCCGGCCCAGGGCCCGGGGGTCCTCGGCCAGCGCGATGTGGCCGGTCGGGCGCATCCTGTGCGCGAAGCGGCGCTGGTGGTCGTCGACGTGCTCGCCGAGGGAGCGCCGCCGCGGCACGACGATCGGGCGGCGCCCGGCGCCACGGGCGTCCATGATCGTCGCGGGCCCCCCGTGACAGACCACGGCGGCGGCCCGCCGCAGGTGCCCGCCCATCTCGGCGTAGCCCAGGTAGTCGTGCCACTCGCTGTGGCGCGGGGGCCGGGAGGTGCCGGTCTGCATGACGCACCGGGCGGTGCCCGGTGCCAGCGCCGCGAACCACTCGTCGACCCACCCCACCAGCCGGTCGAACGGATGGTGGTCGGTGCCGACGGTGACGAAGACGAGCGGGGCTCGCTGGCCCCTCACAGCAGGCTGCCGATCACGTGGCCCTTGGGGTACAGGCGGCGCTGCTCGTCCCACTGCAGCAGGAACAGGTCGCTCAAGGGGTAGCACAGGCGCCCCGTCACGGTCCGCGAGTCGATGCGGTCGTACACCTCGACGTAGACGGTCTTGATGCCCAGCAGGCGGGCGCTGAGAAAGAACGGGAACGCCACGCCGGCACCGCTGGACACGACCACGTCGGGGCGGTGGTCGCGCAGCACCCGCCAACTCAGCCACAGGTTGCGCAGCAGGTTCGGCAGGTTCCTGGTCGTGGGGTGGTAAGCCCACACGACGTCCTCGTCGCCGACCAGCGACTCGCTGTCGGGCTTGCGGAACGTCACCCAGACGCGCTCGTGCTGTCCCCACCACGGGCGCAGCCGGTACAGCTGCGCCAGATGGCCGCCGGGCGAGCAGACCAGGGCAAGCTTCATGCGCGTGCCGGGCGTGACCGGCCCGCCCCCGTCCGCCGGTCGGGCCGCGGCGGTCGCCGCCTCGTCCCGCAGCACGCCCATGGGCCAGAGCATCGACACGACGCCTCCGGTCCTTGAGCCTCCCGTGGCTACGGCGCGACCTGCGGGTACAGGTAGTCCCGGGGGATGACCTGCCTGGCTTGCCGGTCGCTGGACCACAGCAGCCGGATGCTGGCCTTGCCCCGCGCCTCGAAGTACTGCAGGCGAATGTTGTACAGCTGGCCAGCCTGCAGCCTGATCCGCCCGCGATTCCTGCGCAGTCCGCCGCGCGTCCAGTCGTTGATGATGCGCGTGCCGTCGACCCACAGGCGCACGCCGTCGTCGGAAACGGTGTGGAAGGTGTAGACCCCCGAGAAGCGGGGCTGCACCTTGCCGGTCCAGCGCACCGAGAAGGTGTTCTTGTCGACGGGCGGGTCGATGCCCGCCGCGGGCCGGTTCGGCCCCCGGCGCCCCCAGTCGAAGTCGACGGTCTGGTCGGTGCTGACCCAGCGCAGGTCCTGCAGGCGCCGGTCGTCGAAGTAGCGCCCGTACAGGCCCGCTCCCGGCCTGGTCGCGACCGGCGACAGGCGGGCGAAGCCGCCCACGCGACCCTTGCCGACGCGGTAGACGTCGCCGCCGTACCACAGCCGGCCGTCGGGCGCCCCGTGGATCGCCCAGGCCCCCATGGGCCCGGCGGAGTCGCGGTAGAACGGCAGCAGGGTGTCGCCGTTGGCCATGTCCAGTGCGCCCACGTGGTTGCGCTGGTGGTAGACCCGGTCGCCGTCCTCGATGACCCCGGGGCTCTCGAAGTGCCCGCCGAAGTACAGCGTGTCGCCGACCACCTCGCTGGACTGCAGGTTGCCGTCGGCCCAGAAGGACTTCACCGTGCGACCTCCCGGGGCCCGCACCTCCAGGCGGTGCGGGGACCCGCCCACGTAGGCCCGCGTCCTGGTCGAGGAGACGGTGTAGACGTAGGTGCCCGGCCAGCCGTGGTCGTAGCGTGGCAGCAGGTCCCCGGTGTCGTCGTCGACGACGGCCAGCTGGTTGGTGCCGGAGGTGTTGTTGACCTCGGGGAAGATGCCGCCGATGTAAACCCGGGTACCCTGGGGTGGGATGCTCAGGTCGCGGACGCCGCCGCCCTGGGCCCCCGGACGCCAGTCCCCGTCCAGGGCGCCGGTGGCGGTGTCCACCCGGGCCAGGCCGTAGCGGCGGCGCTGGACGCCATCGCGGCTGGTGATGTGGCTGAAGTCCCCGCCCACGTACAGGTCACCGCCGCGCACG
>JALYGZ010000218.1 GCA_030776845.1 Actinomycetota bacterium | reverse complement strand
GCCGGGCGGCGGAGGAGGCGCTGTCGACGGCCCGGTGCCCGGCCCGTCCGTCGGTGTCCCGGTGCCCGGCCCGTCCGTCGGCGTCGTGGAGCCTCCGCCGGGGGCCCCGGCGGCGACGAGCTGGCTGAACGGGTCGCGGGCGCCCAGGGCCTTGACCGGCGGCGGCTTGGGGTCGACGCGGTCGGGGCCCTCCTCCCCCGGGGGAACCCCGTCGTCGACCGGCGCCTCGTCCGGCTGCGGCGTGGTGGTCGCCTCCGGCCTGACGACCGCCTCATCGCCCCCGTCGCCGCCCAGCAGCAGGGGGTTGACCACGGCCAGGAACAGCACGGCCACGCCCACGACCACGCCCAGCGCGATCAGCCACCGCCGGTCGACGCGCGACGCGGCGACGGGCTCCTGCTCGGCGACGACGGTCTCGGTGTCGCTCATCAGCTCCCCGTGTCCTCTTCGGGTGCGTCGGCGGGGACCTCCTCGACGGTGCCCGCCGCCGCGTCGGCGGCGACCTCGTCGGCGGCGAGCACGGAGAACACCTCACCGGACCACGCCACCGACAGGGTCGGGAACCCGCCCTCGCCCTCGTTGAACGACAGCTGCTGGACGAGCACAGCCCGCGGCGTCTCGTACTCCAGCCGACGGAAGTACTCCACGAGCTGGAAGTAGGTGCCCGACACCGAGAGGCTGACATGGGTCTGCGCCAGGACGGTGTCGGCCTCGCTCGGCTCCGGCGCCTCGGGCACGGCGGCCGGGGTGGCGAACGTCACCGAGTCGACGTCGACCCCCGCGCCGTCGGCGGCCGCCTGCAGCTGCTCCACCGCCGACGGCTGTTGGACGCCGACGGGAATGTAGGCGGCCAGGCGCGCGACCCTGCGCCGGTAGTCCGCGGCGTCGGCCTTGATCTCCCGCAGGCGGCTGATCTGGTTGCGCAGCTCCTGCTGGCGGGTCCCCAGCTTCGCCGTCTCGCGCTCCAGTCTCCGCTGCTCGGCGACGGCGGGCCGGTACAGCAGGAACACGAAGCCGGCGATCAGCACCACCGCCGCGACGGCGCCGACGAGGGGGACCAGGTAGCGTCTCATTGCTCCTCCACGGGCAGACCGTCGTCGAAGCGCCCCGACAACGCCTCGTCGGTCAGGGTCGCCTTCACCGCGAAGTTGTGGACGGTGGTGGACCCGGTCAGCTCCTCGGCGGCCGTGGACAGGTAGACGTCGGTGTAGCCGCGGACCTTCTCCAGGTCGGTCAGCACGCTCTGCACGCCGGGCGCGTACCGCGACGTGGAGTAGCCGGTGAAGTCGACGGTCCCGAGCGCCTCGGTGTCGGCCGCCCCCGGCGGCGCCGTCGTCGCGGCCTCCTCGGCGGTGGACTCCTCGGTCGTGGCGGTCTCCTCGGTGGCCGCCGCCGTGGGGTCGGCGCCGACCACGCCGGCGGCCAGCGTCCGCAGCGACGAGTCGCGCGGGAGGCGCACCGCCAGGTCGTTGAGGTTGCGCGACCACGACACCTGCGGCGACATCGCCGACGCGAGCAGCTCGTTGCCAGTGTCCAGGGCGGTCGCCAGGTCCGCGAACGGCCGCAGCTCGGCGACCCGGCCCTTCAGCCGGGTGACCTCGGCCCGGGCGTCGTCGCGCTCGGCCCGGGCGGCGTTCACGTCGCCGCGCTTGAGCATGTACAGGCCGGTCAGCACCAGCACGAGGACGACGAGCGCCGCGGCGGTCATCCAGCCCAGCTTCCGCTGCCGCCGCCGCTCCAGGTACTCCCCCGGCAGCAGGTTGATTCGCACGTCGCCGTCGGCGCGGGTCAGCAGGGCGGTCGGGGCGCTCACTGCGACCCCCTCATCGCCAGGCCCACGGCGACCGCCAGCCTGGGCTCGGCGTCGACGAGGTCCTCGGTGTCGACCCCGAGCCCGGCCACCGACAGGCGCTGCAGCGGGTGGCCGCGGTCCACGGGCAGCTGCAGCGTCCGGGCGAGCTGCTCGCGCAGGTTCGGCAGGCAGCTGCCGCCCCCGGACACCACCGCCCGGTCGATCGGCACGGCGCCCGCCTGCCCGGTGTAGTAGTCCAGCGAGCCGCGGATCTCCCCCATCAGCCGCCGGGCCCGGTCGGCGATGAGCTCGCCCACCTGGCCTTCGCCGTCGCCGCCGTCGGGGGCCGGGAGCCCGGTGGCCGCCTTGGCCGCCTCGGCCTCCTCGGCGGACATGTCCAGCGTGCCGACCAGGCTGTCGGTGATGGTCGCGCCGCCCATCGGCAGGATGCGTGTGAAACCGGGCACTCCCGCCTCGTGGACGACGACGTTGGTGACGTCGGCGCCGATGTCGATGAGCGCCTCGCCGTACCCGCCGATCGTGCGGTTGCCCGCCAGGCTGCGCAGGATGGCGAACGGCTCCAGGTCGATCACGACCGGGTCCAGCCGCGCCCGCTTGACGACGGCGAGCAGCTCGTCGACGAGCTGGCGGTGGGCGGCCACGAGCAGGACGCGCGCGAAGCGCTGCCCCTCGTCGTTGACGACCTCCTCCAGGGGGTGGATGTCCAGCAGGGCCTCATCGACCGAGATGGGGATGTAGTCCTGGGCGGTGTAGCGCAGCGACGCGCGCAGCTCACGCTCGGGCATCCACGGCAGGTCGACCTGGCGGACGACGACCTGCTGGCTGGCGACGCCGAGCGACACCCGCCGGCTGCGCAGCTTGTGCCGGGACCACAGCGCCCGCAGCGCCCCGGCGACGACGTCGGGCTGCTCGATCGCGCCGTCGCGGATGGCCTCCGGCGGCAGCGCGACCTCGCCGAGACGGTCGACCGACGGGTCGCCCCGCCGACCGGCCGAGATCTGCACGGCGCGGACGGCGCTGGAGCCGATGTCCAGCCCGATGGTGCTGCCCACCGGTCAGTCCCGGCCGAGAGTGCGCGAGGCGTCCAGGTACGCGGCCAGGTCCGAGCCCCGGACCCGGTAGTTCTTGCCGACGCGGATCGCGGGCAGTTCCCCCGCCTTGATGAGGCGGTAGACGGTCATGTTCGAGACCCGCATGTGGTCGGCGACCTCGGCGACCGTCCACAGACGGTCGCTGTTGAGCGGCCAGTTGTCCTTCATCTGTCATGTCTCCCAGGAGAGGCGGCGGTCCCTGGCGGGATGGAGACCGCGTCACATGTGGCACACGTGCCTCTGCTACGCGTCACCGCATGGCTATCGGCCTCACTGGCCGCGGCTTGAGAACTCTCTTGGACTTTCGGCTACGGGCAGGACGCCTCGGCGATCCCATCCTCTGCCGTGACGCGCCAGGTGCGCCCGGCCAGCTCGGCGTGCGAGCCCTCGATGCAGTAGGCGCCGGCGGTGAGGTCGGTCGGGTCGACGGCGAACGACACGCCGGCGCTGTTGTTGAAGCCGGTGAAGGAGGCGTCGTTGTGGAACCCGGAGTAGGTGTGGTTGGCGGCGTAGTAGGACTCCGCGTGCACGGCAACGTTGCGCAGGTCGGAGCGGACGGCCGCCCGCTGGGCGTCCTCGCGCTGGTTCAGGTACACCGGGATGGCGACGGTCGCGAGGATCCCGAGGATGAGCACGACCACCAGCAGCTCGACGAGGGAGAAGCCCTCTTCCCGGGGCCGATCCGGGCTGTCCATGTGTCTCTCCCTGGCAGGCGACGACGAAGGGGACGGCCCCCGAAGGGACCGCCCCCTGCCGTTGCGGGTGGTCAGCTACCCCGGGCTAGGTGGCCGGGCAGCCTCCCGACTCCGGGCGTCCGTCGGCCTCGTCGTAGTGCCAGTCGGCGGCCAGGCTGGTGTGCTTTCCCAGGATGCAGTATTTGCCTGACGAGGCACCGGCAGGCGGTGCGTTTAGGGTGAGCGAGACGTTCTCGGACGTGCGGAAGCCGCCCGGAGGCGCCGAATAGCCGTTGCCGCTCGTGTACTGCTGCTCGACGGCGATCGCTGCGTTGCGCAGGTCCGACTTGACGGCCGCCTCGAACGCGCCCTGCCGCTGGTTCAGGAAGGTCGGGATCGCGATGGCGGCGAGGATGCCGATGATGATGACGACGATCAGCAGCTCGATGAGGGTGAAGCCCTCCTCCCGCCGCTCCAGCCGCCTGCGGACTGCGGTGATCACAACGCACCTCCGGTGCATGTCGGATGTCGCAAGGCGCAGGCGGTGTGTCCCGGGGGCCCGGGTAGGCCGGTCCATGCCCGCCGCTTGCGGGTCTGCCGTCCGTTGCTTCGGCATCACAGAGACAGGCTTTAGCCCAGGGCACGAGAAAACCCGCGGCCGTACGGCCGCGGGTGGTCCGATCAGAGAGAGGCCCGGCTACTCCTCGCGCTGCTCGATCTCGGCCTCCATCGCCTCGCGCTGCCGCCGCTCGGCCTCCAGGGCCTGCTCGGAGCTCTCCTGGGCGATGCGCGCCTCCTGCTCGCGGGCCTTGCGGACACCCTCCTCCAGCTCCTCGGTGGAGTGCTTGTCGAAGTCGGCGGTGTCGTCGCTCACGGGTGCCTCCTACGGCCCGGCCGCGGCCTGCTCCTGCTCGACCTCGGCCTGGTGGG
>JALYGZ010000217.1 GCA_030776845.1 Actinomycetota bacterium | reverse complement strand
CGCGAGGCGGTCGCGGGGGGCCGCCCGATCCGACGGCGGCTCGGTGACGATCACGTGGTCGACCACCGGCGACAGGGCGGCCACGATCGCGTCGACGTCCTTGTCGTCGAGCACGCCGAGCACCGCGACCCGGTGGCGGTGGGCGAACTCGGCGCGCAGGCTCGCGGCCAGCGCGCGGGCGCCGTCGGGATTGTGCGCGCCGTCCAGCACCACCGGCGCGTGCTCGGGGCGGCGGACGACCTCCAGGCGACCGGGCACCCGCACCGCGGCGAACCCGGCCCCCACGACCTCGGGGCTCAGGCCGCCGGCGAAGCCCAGGAAGCCCTCGACGGCGGCCAGGGCGCACGCCGCGTTGGCCGCCTGGTGCTCGCCGTGCAGCGGCAGCCACACGTCGTCGACCCGTCCGGTGACGCCACGCAGGTCCAGCGCCTGGCCGCCGACAGCGAGCCTGCGGCCGGCCACGGCGAAGTCGCGGTCGGCCACGACCAGGGAGGCCCCGTGGCGGTCCACCGCCTGGCGCAGCACATCGGCCACCGCGGCCGGCTGCGGCGCGGACACCACGACCGCGCCGTCCCTGACGACGCCGGCCTTCTCCCGCGCGATGTCCTCCACGCGCTCGCCGAGCACGTCGGTGTGGTCCAGCCCGACGCCGGTGACGACCGCCACCTCCCCGCGGGCCACGTTCGTGGCGTCCCAGCGCCCGCCCATGCCGACCTCCAGCACGGCGGCGTCGACCGGGGCGTCGGCGAAGTGGACGTAGGCCAGGGCGGTGAGCACCTCGAAGTAGGTGACCGGGTCGGGCAGGCGCGCGTCCACCTCGGCCAGGAACGGCTGCAGGTACGACAGCCCGGCCACGACCTCGTCGGGACTGATCGGCTCCCCCGCCACCCGGATGCGCTCGCGGACGTCCTGCAGATGGGGGGACGTGTAGGTGCCGGCGGTCAGCCCGAGCGCCCCCAGCAGCGCGGTCACCATGGCGGCCACGCTGGTCTTGCCGTTGGTGCCCGTGACCCGCACCGCCGGGTAGGCCTGGTCGGGGCGCCCCAGCAGCCCGCACAGCGTCGTGATCCGCTCCAGGTCGGGAACCATCCGCGAGGGGATGCGGGCCTCGAGGGCGCGCAGGGTCGCCTCGTACCGCTCGTCGGCGGGCACGGCTAGCCGAGGCTCTCCAGCTGGGCGGCCAGCGTGTCCGCCGTCGCGCGCCACCCGGCGAGCTTGTCGCGCTCGGAGCCCACGACGGTCGC
The DNA here is from genome assembly GCA_030776845.1 of Actinomycetota bacterium. Taxonomy (GTDB): domain Bacteria; phylum Actinomycetota; class Nitriliruptoria; order Euzebyales; family Egibacteraceae; genus JAHWKQ01. Next base: position 5,250 of record JALYGZ010000217.1, on the reverse strand, counting down.
CGGCGCTTTGGCCGTGAAGCCGGGGTTGCCCAGCTTGCGCTCCGCGCGGCGGACCTCGGCCCGGGCGCGCTCCAACTCCCGTCCCAGCCGGCGCCGCTCCTCGTCGAGGTCGACCAGCCCGGCCAGCGGCACGTACAGCTCCGCGCCCGACGACAGCACCTTGCCGACCGGGGCGTCGGACGGGGGCGAGTCGGCGAAGGTCCACTCCCCCACCCCGGCCAGGCGTCGGATGCCGTCCACGCCGGCCTCCAGGACAGCCCGGGCCCCGTCGGAGGCCACCGCCACGACATCCATCCGCGCCGAGTGGGCCAGACCGTGGTCGTGACGGAAGCGGCGCAGCTCGGTGACCGTCTCGCGCAGCGCGCCCATGGCGGCGTCGGCGTGCTCGTCGCGGGCCGACGGCCGCGCGGGCGGCCACGGGGCACGGATCAGGCCGGTGTCATCGTCGGCGCGCTGCAGGATGCGCCAGACCTCCTCGGTCACGAACGGCACCAGCGGGTGCAGCAGGCGCAGGACCTGGTCGAGCACGTGGCCCAGCACCGCCCGCGAGCCCGCGTCGTCGCGCGGCTTGGCCAGCTCCAGGTACCAGTCGCAGAAGTCGTCCCAGACGAAGTGGTACATGGCGCGGGCGGCGCGGGCGAGGTCGTAGTCGTCGAAGCCCGCGTCGGCCGCGGCCCGGGCGGCCTCCAGCCGCGACAGGATCCAACGGTCCTCCACCTGAAGCCCGCCGGGGTCGGGCGGCCCGCCGGCGGGGGCGGCCCCGTCCAGGTTCAGCAGGACGAAGCGGGCGGCGTTCCACAGCTTGTTGGCGAAGCGGCGGGCGCCCTCGACCCACTCCTCGGCCAGCGGCACGTCCTGGCCCGGGGACGCCGCCCGCAGCAGCGCGAACCGCAGGGCGTCCGCGCCGTAGCGGTCGACGAACTCAAGCGGGTCGATGACGTTGCCGAAGGACTTGGACATCTTCTTGCCGTGCTGGTCGCGGACCATGCCGTGGTTGAACACGACCCGGAACGGCACGTCGTCGAGGAAGTGCAACCCGGCCATGAGCATGCGGCTGACCCAGAACGTGTTGATGTCGTAGCCCGTCTCCAGCACCGTCGTCGGGTACCAGGTCGCTAGCTCGGGCGTCGCGGTGCCGGGGCCCACCCACCCCAGCGTCGTGAACGGCCACAGCTGGGAGGAGAACCAGGTGTCCAGGACGTCGGGGTCCCGCCGCAGCCCCAGATCGGCGACCCGCTCGGGGCCGGGGTCCTGCCGCAGGACGTGGATGCCGCCGTCGCGGTCGTACCAGGCGGGGATGCGATGGCCCCACCACAGCTGCCGTGAGATGCACCAATCGTGCAGGTTCTCCAGCCAGCCCAGGAAGCCCTTGGCGTTGCGCTCGGGCACGAAGCGGGTGCGCCCGTCGCGCACCGCCGCGGCCGCCCGCTCGGCCAGGGGCCCGACCCTGACGAACCACTGGTCCGACAGCCGGGGCTCGACGACGGTGCCGCACCGCGAGCAGTGGCCCACGGGGTGCTCGCGCTGCTCGACGCGCACGAGCAGGCCCAGCCCGTCCAGGTCGCGCTTGACCCGTTCCCGCGCCTCGAAGCGGTCCAGGCCCTCGTAGGGGCCGCCGCGGGCGTTGATCCGCGCCTCGTCGGTCATGACGTCCACGGCGGGCAGGTCGTGGCGGTCGCCCAGCGCGTGGTCGTTGGGATCGTGGGCCGGGGTCACCTTGACCGCGCCGGTGCCGAACCCCGGGTCGACCTGCTCGTCGGCGACCACGGGCAGCTCGCGGCCCAGCAGCGGCAGCACGACGGTGGAGCCGACCAGACCGGCGTAGCGCTCGTCGCCGGGGTTAACCGCGACCGCCGTGTCGCCCAGCATGGTCTCCACGCGGGTCGTGGCGACGACGACCCCCTCGCCGCCGTCGGCGGCCGGGTACCGCAGGTAGGCCAGCTCGCCGTCCTCCTCGACATGGTCCACCTCGATGTCGCTGATGGCGGACCGGTCGCGGGGGCACCAGTTGATCAGCCGGTAGCCGCGGTAGATCAGCCCCTGCTCGTACAGGGCGCAGAAGACCGCGCGCACCGCCCGGGAGCGCGGCTCGTCGAAGGTGAAGGCCTCGCGCGCCCAGTCACACGACGTGCCCAGCCGTCGGTGCTGGCGCTGGATCGTCCCGCCGTACCGCTCGCGCCAGGCCCACACACGCTCGACGAACGCCTCGCGCCCGAGGTCGTGTCGGGTCAGGCCCTCCTTGGCCAGCTCCCGCTCCACCACGTTCTGGGTGGCGATCCCCGCGTGGTCGGTACCGGGCAGCCACACGGCGTTGCGTCCGCGCATGCGGGCCCGGCGGATCAGCGCGTCCTCGATGGCCGCGGTGAGCGCGTGGCCCATGTGCAGCGAGCCGGTAACGTTCGGCGGCGGCATGACGATGCTGAACGGCTCGCCGGGGTCGTCGGGCTCGGCGTGGAAGAAGCCGTGGTCCTCCCACCAGGCGTACACGCGGTCCTCGACCTCGGCCGGGTCGTAGCTGGTGGGCAGGGTGGCCGCCGTGTCCACCGGGGGTGTCGGGTGGTCCATGGGCGCAGTGTAGGTGGCCGCCCTCACCGGTCGAGCTCGCGCCGGCCCCTGGTCCAATACAGCGCCGCGCCGGCGACCGGCACACACAGCACGGCGGTCCACTTCCACACCAGGACGCGCCGCACCCCCTCGCGGCGCTGCAGGTCCGACAGGCACACGAACGTCGGGACCCACCACACCGCCGCCAGGAAGGCCACCAGCAGCGGGTCGGCCACCTTCGCGCCGCGGCGCCGGGGTCAGGCGGCCGCGGGCTCCTCGGCCGCCTGCTCGGAGGCCGGCGTGCGGCCGGGTGTGGGCAGGTCGAAGGTGCGGATCGCGAAGGTGAACAGCACGAAGTACACGGCCGCGTAGACCAGGCCCACCGGGACGAGCAGCAAGGGGTTCGTCGCGATGCCGTAGTTGATCAGGTAGTCGATCAGGCCCGCCGAGAAGCCGAAGCCGTGCTTGATGCCCAGCACCCCGGCGACGAACAGCGCGGAGCCGGTCAACAGGGCGTGGATGCCGAACAGCACCGGCGCCAGGAACAGGAAGCTGAACTCGATCGGCTCGGTGATGCCGGTCAGGAACGACGTGAAGCCGCTGGAGCCCATGACCGCGCCGGACTGCCGGCGGTTCGCCGCGTCGGACTGGCGGTACATGGCGTAGGCGGCGGCCGGCAGTCCGAACATCATGATGAGGTAGAAGCCGGCCAGGAACAGCCCCGCGTCGGGGTCACCGGCGAAGAAGCGGTTGATCTCGCCGCGCACGACCTTGCCCGAGTCGTTCCGGAACGTGCCGAACTGGAACCAGATGAAGGTGTTGATGATGTGGTGCAGCCCGAAGGGGATGAGCGCCCGGTTGGCGACGCCGTAGGCGAAGGCCCCCAGCGCCCCCGCGCCGATGATCCACGAGCCGAACGAGTCGATCGCCCCCTCGACCGGCGGCCACACGAAGCTGCCGACCAGGCCGATGAGCATGGCCGCGAAGGCGGTGATGATCGGCACGAAGCGCCGGCCCCCGAAGAAGGCGAGGTAGTCGGGCAGGTCGACGTCCTTGTAGCGCCGGTACAGGGCGGCCGCGAGCAGACCGACGATGATGCCGCCGAGGACGTCCATGTCCACGATCGCCACGAGCACGATGTGGCCGACGACCGCGGCCAGTCCGGCGGCCCCCGCGCCTCCGGAGAAGCCGATTGCCACCCCGATGGCGAAGATGATCGGCAGGCTCTCGAAGACCGCGCCCCCGCCGGTCTCCATGACGTTCCACACGGGGTTGCCCCACGACAGCCACGAGATGGTGCCGAAGAACTCCCCGAGGCGCAGCAGCAGGGCGGCCGCGGGCAGGACCGCGATCGGCATCATCAGCGCCCGGCCGACGCGTTGCAGCAACCCGAGCATGGTCGCCCTCCAGTTGGTTCATCCCGACGGCGCGGCTCACGCCGTCGTGGTGTCCACCTCCAGCAGCGGGTCGCCGGCATGGACCCCGCCGGGCCCGGCGACGACCGTCACCGCGTGACCCGACAGTACGACGACCGGGGACACGGTGTCGACGCCCAGCTCGCGCAGACGGTCCCAGTCCACGCCCACGAGCGGGTCGCCCACGACGACCTCGTCGCCCTCCCCGGCGCGCGGAGTGAAGCCGTCACCCTCCAGGCGCACGGTGTCCAGGCCCACGTGCACCAGAACCTGCAGCCCGTCGTCGGTCTCGATCGCCCAGCCGTGCCCGCCGCGGAAGGCCTTGGCGACCGTGCCGGCGATGGGGGCGACGACCCGGGCCCCGGTGGGGCTGATCGCCACGCCGTCGCCCACCGTGCGGCTGGCGAAGACCTCGTCGGCCACGTCGTCGAGGGCGACGACGTCGCCGGTGAAGGGGCTGGCGACGATGGTCACGGACGCGCGGGGGCCACCGCGGCTACCCGCCCATGAGGTCGCGCATCGCCGCCTCGATGCTGTCGCTCTTGGTGCCCATGACGACCTGCACCGCGCCCCCCATGCGCATGACGCCGTGCGCCCCGGCCTGCTTCAGGGCGGACTCGTCGAGCTTGTCGTCGTCGTGCAGCTCGACGCGCAGCCGGGTGATGCACGGCTCGAGGTCCTTGATGTTCTCCCCGCCCCCCAGCCCGGCCAGCACCTGCTCGGCGGTCTCTCGCACTCCCATGGCTCAGCCCCTCCACGACCCGCGCACGCCGCGGGCCATCCGGTTCCAGGTGTGACGCACGCCGCGGACCGCGACGCCGTAGGCGTACAGGTTCTCCGGGGCGGCAACGCCGGCCAGGCCCGCATCGCCCAGATGGTGCACGTCCACCCCCACCCGCTTGGCGGTCACGGCCAGCTGCCTGATCGTAGTCACGTCGGCGCCCTCCTGCGAGGTCCCCACGGCGCCGACCGCCAACCCGCCGGCGGCGCGCACCCTGGCCGTGACCGCCCGGGCGGCCTCCTCGGAGACGCCCGGCACGGTGCCGGGCAGCGGGACGAGCACGCCGTGGGCGTCGGCCTCCAGCAGCGCCTCGGCCACCTCCACCCCGACCGGCTCCTCCGCGCCGGCATGGTGCATCTTGCCCGCCAGGCAGAGCAGGTCGGGCGCGGCCCCCCGCACGGTCTCCACGGCGGCGGCCAGATCGGCCACCGTGGCGCCGCGACCGGGGTTGGCCGTGACCACCACGAACGCCGCCCCGCCGGTGGCGGCGGCCCGGGCGTTGGGCGCCGT
>JALYGZ010000216.1 GCA_030776845.1 Actinomycetota bacterium | reverse complement strand
GCTGTCGGCCGCGCGGCGGTCCGACCCGCAGCGCGCGAGCATGGCGGCGGCGCGGGCGTGGACGTCGGCCACGTCGACGCCGAGCAGCGCTGCGGGCAGCATCCCGAAGTACGACAGCGCGGAGTAGCGCCCGCCGATGTCGGGGGGGTTGCACAGGCAGTCGCGGTATGCCCGGGCGCGCCGGTCCAGCTCGGTTCCGGGGTCGGTGATGGCCACGAGGTGCTCCCCACCGGGCAGCAGCCGGCGGGCGCGTGACTCGAACGCGGCGGTTTCCTCGGTCGTGCCCGACTTGCTGGAGACGATTACCAGGGTTCGCCGCGGGTCCGGCCCGTCCAGCGCGTCGAGCACGGCGCGCGGATGGGTGGAGTCCAGGACGGTCAGGGTGGCGCCGCGGGCGTCCGCGCCGAGCACCCGGGCGAAGACCTCGGGGGCCAGGCTGGACCCGCCCATGCCGGCCAGCACGGCGTGGTCGAGCCCGGCCGCCAGAGCGTCGGCGGCGACCGCACGGACCCGTTCGGTGCGCTCGTCGCGGGGGACCGCCGCGTCCAGCCAGCCCAACCGGTCGGCGATGGCGGCCTGGGTCGCCGGATCGTCGGACCACAGCGACGCGTCGCGCGCGTACAGGCGGGCCGGTGCGTCGCGCTCGTCGAGCTCGGCCAGCGCGTCGCAGACCGGGCCCGGCGCCTGGGGGGAACGCTCGCCGCTCACGACCACCTCCCGCCGGGAGAAATTCTCCTCATGTTGGGTGACATGTCAGGCCAGCGGTAAGTATACTTAGCACAGCCTGAGTGCCAGCAAACCTACAAGAGGAGTCACCCCATGGCCTACGAGACGCGCGAGGCCGCCGCACCGGTCCTGGAGATGACCCGTCAAGGCCAGCGGTCCTTCGTGGAGGCGGTCCGCACCTGGTCGGAGGTGGTCTCGCGATTCGCGTCCGACCTGCCCCAGCCGGTGGCGGCGCCCGAGACGCCCCGGTCCCGGGAGCTGGTCGACCTGTCCTTCGACTTCGCCGAGAGCCTGCTCGTCCAGCAGCGCCGCTTCGCCCATGACCTCCTGCACGCGCTGCGCCCGGTCGTCGAGCGCCAGCGCGAGCCCGTGGCCAGCGGCCAGCGGGTCGTCGAGGAAGCCCGCCGCACCGCCGAGGCGTCCGGTCGCCTTCCCGACTACGAGTCGATGACGGTCGAGGAGCTGCAGGAGCGCGCGAGCGAGGCCGGCATCGAGGGCCGTTCGAGCATGAACAAGAAGGAACTGGTGACCGCGCTGCGCACGCGGTGAGCCCACCGCCCTCGTCAAGGCCCGGCGTCGGCAGGCGCCGGGCCTTTCCACGTCCCCGCCGGGCAGGCGCACATGACCGACCCGGTCTTGAGTACCCTCACGGGCAGCGCTCCCATCCCGGGGGAGCGACGACACAGGAGACCCAGTGAAGCCCGTGAGCGTGGACCCATGAGCGCGGAGTCCGACGACGGCGCCGACGACCGTCACCGTTACCCCGCTCCCGACGCGTCGTCGGCGCCCACACCCGGTGGGGCCCCGCCGCCGGGGGCGATCGCGGGCTTTTGGGTCCGGTTCCTGGGCGCGCTCCTCGACGGTCTGCTGCTCAGCGCCGTGGTCTGGTTGCTGACGCTGCCGTTCGGCGCGGACGCCGGGTCGGGTCGCAACACGCTGCAGTGGATCGTCGGCGGCGTCTACTTCACCTATCTGCACGCGACGCCGGCCGGCCAGACGGTCGGCAACAGGGTGGTCGGCGTGCGCATCGTCGACGCCGACGGCGGCGGGTCGATCCCGTACTCGCGCGCGCTCATCCGTTACCTCATGAGCATCGTCTCGGGCATCCCGCTGGCGCTGGGGTACCTGTGGATGCTGTGGGACCAGCCACTCCGGCAGACCTGGCACGACAAGGTCGCCCGCACCATGGTCGTGCGGGCGAGCTGGTCGCCGCCGCCGGCGCCGTTCGGCAAGTCCGCCGCCTGACGAGCGGGCCCGGGGCCGACCGGGCGGCCCGTGCGGCCGGGCGGCGTATCGCGGCGTCGGGCAGCTTCCCCTGGCCGGGTTCCGCCTGGGCCGGGTGACGCCCAAGCGACGGTACGAGTGGATCCTCGAGCGCTACGGGCGCCTGGCCGCCGAGCAGTTCGTCTGCGGGTGCCACGTCCACGTGGGCATCGACGCCCGGGACACGGCGGTGGCCGGGATGACCCGGGCCCGGCCCTGGGTCCCGGTGCTGCTGGCGCTGACGGCCAGCTCGCCGTTCTGGGCCGGCGTGGACACCGGGTACGCCGGCTACCGCAGCCAGGTGTGGGGCAAGTGGCCGGTGGCGGGCATGCCACAGGCGTTCGACGGGGCGGCCGACTACGACGCGCTGGTGCAGGCGCTCATCGACACCGGCACTGCCGTCGATACCGGCATGACCTACTGGGACCTTCGCCTGTCGCCGCAGTTCGACACCCTGGAGTTGCGCACCGCCGACGTCTGCACGAGCGTGGACGACGCCGTGCTGCACGCGGGGCTGTGCCGGGCTCTGGCCAGCACCTGCCTCGGGAGTTGGCGGGGAAGCGCCACGCCTCACCGCCACCGCGCATGGAGCTGTTGCAGGCCGCGCGGGCGGG
>JALYGZ010000215.1 GCA_030776845.1 Actinomycetota bacterium | reverse complement strand
GGTCGCGGCGCCGCGGGGGTGGCCGGCCTGCGCGTGCCGGCCGGGCACCGGATCGTCGCCGTGTCCGTCGTTCCGGGCGGGGCGGGCGAGGCTGAGGTGGTGACGCTGGCCGGCGACGGATCGGCGCGGCGGACACCACTGGACGAGTTCCCCGCGCAGGGCCGTGGCGGCAAGGGCGTGCGCACGGGCGCCGACCACCTGGCCTGGTGCGGGCTGGCCACCGACCTGCACGTGCCGAGCGCCGGCGGGCCCGTCGTTCTACGACCCGACCGGGTCGCCCGGGGGCGGCGGACCGCCGCGCTGCGCCCGGCCGTCGCCGCAGTCACGGGACCCGTCGTGGGGGAGGCCGTCCGGCGCTGATCCGCATGCTTGTCCGCGGGCGGGCGTTCGGTCACACTCTGTCGATCAGTCTGGTGGGACCAGGGGCGACGCATGGCAGAGGGGCAGGACCAGACGCAGCGGGGGAGGGCGAACGAATTCAACCGCGTGGGGTTCATCCTGGCCGCCGTGGGGTCCGCCATCGGGCTGGGCAATATCTGGCGGTTCCCCTACATCGCCTACTCCAACGGCGGCGGGGCGTTCCTCATCCCATACGTCTTCGCGCTGCTGACCGCCGGCCTGCCGCTGCTGATCATGGAAGTCGTCCTCGGGCACCGCTTCCGGGGAGCCACCCCGCTCGCGTTCGCCAGGGCCTCCCGCAAGAGCGAATGGATCGGGTGGTGGCAGATCGCCATCTCGTTCGTCGTCTCCCTGTACTACTGCGTGGTCATCGCCTGGGCCATGGCCTACACCGTGTTCGCGGTGGGGCTGCAGTGGGGCGGTGACACCGAGGCCTTCCTCCTCGGCAAGTTCCTCCAGGCCAACGTCGACCCCGGCACGATCGGCAGCCTGGTGCCCTCGGTCCTGGTGCCCCTGGCGATCGTCTGGACGATGACCCTGGGCATCCTGTTCGCCGGCATCAAGCGGGGGCTGGAGCTCGCCGCCCGCGTGTTCGTCCCCACGCTGATGGTGATCTTCTTCGCCATAGTCATCCGGGGCGTCACCCTGCCCGGCGCCACCGAGGGGCTCAACGCGCTGTTCCGTCCGGACTTCTCGGGCCTGACGGATCCCAACGTGTGGGTACAGGCCTACGCACAGATCTTCTTCTCCCTGTCGGTGGGCTTCGGGATCATGGCCACCTTCGGCAGCTACCTGCCGCGCGGCTCCGATCTGAACAACAGCTCGGCCATCGCCGCCTTCTCCAACTGCTCGTTCGAGATCATCGCGGGCATCGGGGTCTTCTCCTGCCTGGGCTTCCTGGCGACACAGCAGGGCATCGGCGTCAACCAGGTCGTCGAGGAGGGCGTCACGCTGGCGTTCGTGATCTTCCCGCAGATCATCAACACCTTCCCGGGGCTGAACTCCCTGCTGGGGCTGCTGTTCTTCTTGTCGCTGGTTGTGGCCGGGCTGTCGTCCCACATCTCCATCGTCGAGACGTACGTGGCCGGGATGCAGGCCAAGGCGGGCTGGAGCCGACGCCAGGCGGTTGCCATCTGCGGCGGGTTCGCCGCGGTCATCTCGCTGCTGTTCACGACCCAGGGCGGGCTGTACTTCCTGGACGTGTCCGACTACTTCATCACGAGCTTCGGACTGGTCACGGCGGGCCTGGCCGAGGCGGTCGCCTTCGCGTGGTTCCTCCGGCGGCTCGACGACCTGCGCACGTACACCAACCCGCTGTCTGACTTCACCGTGGGGCAGGGCTGGAAGGTGGCGATCACGTTCGTCACGCCGCCGATGCTGGCGGTCATCATCGGCAAGACCCTGTGGGACACCCTGCAGCAGGGATACGGGGGTTACCCGAATCTGCTGCTCGGCATCGGCTGGGGCGTCCTGGCCGCGTCGCTCGTCGCGGGGCTCGCGTTCGGGGCCAAGTCCTGGAGTGAGGACCGCCTGGCCATGCCCGAGGAGCCCGGGACCGCACGGGAGGCGACAACCTGATGGAAGCCGGCTCGATCGTCGCGATGCTGATCGGCCTGGGCATCCTCTGGGGTGGCCTGGCCTACACCGTCAACCTCGCGCTGCGGAGGGCGCGCGAGCGGGCCCGCGAAGCGGAGCAGTAGCCGCCTTCACGGTTCTGGGCGATGGAGTTCGCGCGGGTCGTCGCCCGGCGCAGGATGGTCAGGCGCTACCGCCCGGAACCGGTCGACCCCGCGGTCGTGGACCGCATCCTCGACGCGGCCCGGGCCGGCCCGAGCGCCGGATTCAGCCAGGGCGAGTCGTTCGTCGTCGTGACCGACCCCGACGACCGGGCTGCGATCGCCCGGCTGTGCGGCGAGGCGCAGTGGGTCGCCCGTGGCTTCGAGCCCTGGCTGAGCCGGGCCCCGGTGCACGTGGTGCCCTGCGTCCGCCAGGCCGACTACCACGCCCGATACGCACGGCCGGACAAGGCGCACAGCGCCGGGCCGGCCGGCTGGCACGTGCCGTGGTGGTGGGTCGATGGGGGAGCGGCCCTGATGCTTCTGCTGCTGGCGACCGTCGACGAGGGACTGGGGGCCGGCCTGCTCGACGTCGGGGACCCCGGGCCACTGCGGCGGCTGCTGGCCATCCCCGCCGACGTGGCCCCGCTGGGGCTCGTGACGATCGGCCACCCGGCCGCCGGGGATCCCGGACCCGCCCGCCGCCGCCCCCGTCGACCGCGCGGGGAGGTGGTGCACGTCGGGCGGTGGGGCGCCTGAGGCGCCTGCCTGGACCGGTC
>JALYGZ010000214.1 GCA_030776845.1 Actinomycetota bacterium | reverse complement strand
CTGGACCTGCTCGGCGCCACCCCCGCGAGCCCCGGGGCGCTGGCCGGTGCGTGCGGTCTGCCGGTCAGCCGGGTCATGGCCGCCGTGGCGGAGCTGTCCGGGCGCGGGCTGGCGCGCGCGACGCCGCGCGGCGTGGTGGCCGCGTCCGGCACCGGCGGGACTGACGGGTCCGTCGTGGCCGCCCGCCCGACGGGGTAGTGTCGCCCTCAGAGCGCGAGCCGGAGGAAGCCCCCCATGGGACGCAACGTCGCCCACAAGCTCATCTCCTCGCACCTGGCGTCAGGCGAGATGACCCCGGGTGAGGAGATCGGAGTGACCATCGACCAGACGCTGACCCAGGACGCCACGGGGACGATGGTGATGCTCGAGCTCGAGGCCATGGGCCTGGACCGGGTCAGGACCGAGCTGTCGGCGCAGTACGTCGACCACAACCTGCTGCAGACCGACGAGCGCAACGCCGACGACCATCTGTTCCTGCACAGCGCCTGCCTGCGCTTCGGCATCTGGTTCTCCAAGCCCGGGAACGGGGTCAGCCACCCGGTCCACATGCAGCGCTTCGGGATCCCCGGCAAGACCATGGTCGGCTCTGACAGCCACACGCCCGCGGCGGGCAGCCTCGGCATGCTCGCGGTCGGCGTCGGCGGCCTGGAGGTCGCCATGGCGATGGCCGGCGAGCCGCTGTACATCTCCATGCCGGAGATCTGGGGCGTGAGGCTCACCGGTGAGCTGCCCGACTGGGTCAGCGCCAAGGACGTGATCCTGGAGATGCTGCGCCGCCACGACGTCAAGGGCGGCAACGGGCGCATCATCGAGTACCACGGCCCGGGTCTTAAGGAGCTGTCGGCGATGGACCGGCACGTGATCGCGAACATGGGCGCGGAGCTGGGGGCGACGACGACCGTGTTCCCGTCCGACGGCGAGGTCCGCCGCTTCCTGGCGTCAGAGGGCCGCGGGGACGACTGGTCCGAGCTGCTGGCCGACCCCGACGCCGACTACGACGTCCACGAGGAGATCGACCTGTCGACGCTGGAGCCGCTCATCGCGACCCCGTCCAGCCCCGGCAACGTCGTCCCGGTCTCCGCGGTCGCCGGCCAGGACATCTACCAGGCGGTCGTGGGCTCCTCGGCCAACCCCGGCCTGCGCGACTTCGCGGTCGTGGCCAGGATCGTGGAGGGCAGGCAGGCCCACGACCGGGTCTCGTTCGACGTCAACCCCACCTCCCGCCAGACCCTGGAGAACCTCGGCAGCATGGGCCTGCTGATGCCCCTCATCCACGCCGGCGCCCGGCTCCACCAGTCCGGTTGCATGGGCTGCATCGGCATGGGTCAGGCCCCCGCCACGGGCCAGAACAGCCTGCGCACCTTCCCGCGCAACTTCCCGGGACGCTCAGGGACCAAGGAGGATTCGGTCTTCCTGTGCTCGCCGGAAACGGCCGCGGCCTCCGCGCTGACCGGGAGGATCACAGACCCGCGTGAGCTCGAGGACCTGTACGGGATGAAGTACCCGGCCGTGCGGCTGCCCGAGCGCCCCGTGGTCAACACCGACATGCTGCAGCCGCCGCTGCCGCTCGAGGAGGCTCGTGAGGTGGAGCTGGTCAAGGGTCCCAACGTGAAGTCGCTCCCCGACTTCGACCCGCTCCCCGACGAGCTCGCGGCGCCGGTCCTGCTCAAGGTCGGGGACAACATCTCCACCGACGAGATCATGCCCGCGGGCCAGCGGGTGCTGCCCTACCGCAGCAACATCCCCAAGATCAGCGACTTCGTCTACTGGCAGGTCGACGAGGAGTACGTGCCGAGGGCGAACGAGAACAGGGACTCGACCGGCCACATGGTCGTGGGCGGCGAGAACTACGGTCAGGGCTCCAGCCGCGAGCACGCCGCCATCGCCCCCCGCTACCTGGGCCTGCGGGCCGTGCTGGCGAAGAGCTTCGCCCGCATCCACTGGCAGAACCTGGCCAACTTCGGGATCCTGGCCCTGGAGTTCGCCGATCCGGGCGACTACGACCGCATCGACCGCGACGACGTGCTGGCAATCACCGACGTCGCCGGAGCCCTGCGCGACGCCGACCGCCGGCTGGAGGTCCACAACCGCACGAAGGACGAGCGCTACACGCTTCGCCACCGCCTGTCCGAGCGCCAGGTCGAGATGGTGGGCAAGGGAGGGCTCATCCCCGTCTTCCGTGAGCGATTGGAACACGAGGACGTCCAGGAGCGTGACGCGCAGGGCGCCGGGCGGTAAGGCGCGGGGGCGTGGCCGCTCCACGGCGCTCCTTCGCATCACGTAAAGTAAGCGTACGATTGCAGCACGAGGCGTCGCCCTGGCTGTGGCGCCGCCGAGCTCGTAGAAGCCCGCCCACCGGCGGCGCCCGTGGCGCCGCCCCAAGCCCGCCGGGAGGCCCGTGACCCCCGTAGCCCCTCTGCCGGCCGCGTGGCGACGAGCGGTCGGCGTCTTCGCCGACCACCTGCGCGACGAGCGCATGCTGTCCGCGCACACCGTCGCGGCCTACCGGCGGGACAGTGCGCAGCTGGCGGCCTCCTGCGCCTCGGCGGGTATCTGCGACCCCGCCGAGGTCGAGCCGCTCGTGCTGCGCCGACACCTCGCGGGCCTCGCCGGCGCCGGCTACGCGCCGGCCTCGGTCGCCCGCAAGGCCGCTGCCGCGCGGGCCCTGTTCGCGCTGCTGGATCGCCGGGGTCTGATCGACGGTGACCCGGCGGCCGCGCTGGGGACGCCCAGGGGTGGGCGCCGGCTCCCCCGGGTCCTGCGCGCCGACCAGGTCCGCGAGCTGCTGGCCGTCCCGGACACGGCCACGCCGCCCGGACAGCGGGCCGCCGCCGTGCTGGAGCTGTTGTACGGCGCGGGCGCGCGTGTCGGCGAGGCGGTCGCCTTGGACGTCGACATGGTCGACCTGGCGACCGGCTCGGTGCTCCTGGTCGGCAAGGGCCGCAGGCAGCGTCTCGTGCCCCTGGGG
>JALYGZ010000213.1 GCA_030776845.1 Actinomycetota bacterium | reverse complement strand
GTTGGCGGCGTCGAGCCGGGCGAGCGCCTCACGCCAGCCGGCCCGCAGGATGATCCCGTTCATGCCCCCAGGTAGGACGGCCAGGTGTGCAGCGCTCCCTGGCGGGCCAGTGGCACCGGCCACCGGGGCGAATGCGCGACCGCCACCCACTGGGCGAGCGTGCGGAAGTGCACGTCCTCGCGCACGCGTGGCGGGCCAGCGGGGACTCCACGTGAAGAAGCGCTCCATCAGGCCCATGTGGCGGATGTGGGAGGTCGCCTCCTCGGTGTCCTGGTGCAGGGGAGCGCAGAAGGTCACGACCCTGCCCACGCTCGGGCGGGTCGCGCGGCCCAGCGCAGCGCCAGGACGCCGCCCAAGGAGTGTCCCGCGTTCTTCAGTGGCGCCTCGCCGAGTCCCAGATCGGCGAGCATGGCGTCGAGCGCCTCCAGGGGCACCGGCAGCGAGAAGTCGCTGTGCGCGGTGTCCATGGAGCCGCCGAAGCCCAGCAGGTCGGGGACGACCAGCGTCCCGCGCCGCGTGAGGCGATCCTAGCCGGCGCCGAACCCGTCGCCGGAGCCGGTCAGGCCGTGCAGCAGCACGTGGGCGGGCCATCCGTCGCCGAGCACGCGCACCGACAGCGGGCCGCCCGCCGCCGCCTGCCCGAGCCCGGTGACCAGCCGCGGATCGCGGGCGAGGCGCGGTGGCGGATGAGCGAGCTCAGGCCCGCCACGCCCACCCCGGCGGCCACCGCGGGGACAGACCGCGCGCCGCCTCGTCGCGGGGAAGGCTGGTCGAGGCGCCGGCCGCTACGTGTCACTAGGTGTGTCCTTGGGGACGACGGCCGGGTCGAACCCGTAGGGCAGGGCCAGGCGGTGGGCGGCCAGCAGGCGCCCGTCGGCGAGCACGGCGGCGGTGGCGCCGTCGGCCACGACGCGGCCGTCGCTGACGATGACGGCGCGCTCGCACAGCTCGAGCGCGAACGGCATGTCGTGGGTGATCAGCACCTGGGTGATGGGCAGGCTCCGCAGCACCTCGACGAGCTCGCGGCGTCCGGCGGGGTCCAGCCCGGAGGTCGGCTCGTCGCACACGAGCAGCTGTGGACGCATGGCCAGGACGGTGGCCAGCGCCACCCGCCGACGCTCCCCTCCGGACAGGTGGTGGGGGACCCGGTCGCCCAGGTCGGCGGCGCCGACCGCCGCCAGCGCCTCGGCCACGCGTGCGTCAAGCTCGGCGCCGCGCAGCCCGAGGTTGGCCGGGCCGAAGGCGACGTCGTCGCGCACGCTGGGCATGAACAGCTGGTCGTCGGGGTCCGGGAAGACCAGGCCGACGCGCCGGCGGATCTCGGCCATGTTGGCGTGGTCGACCGGCAGGGCGCCGATCGCGACGCTTCCGGCGTCGGGGGTGTGGATGCCGTTGAGGTGCAGCGCGAGGCTGGTCTTGCCCGCGCCGTTGGGGCCGAGCAGCGCGACCCGCTGGCCGTGCTCGACGCGCAGGTCGACGCCGCGCAGCGCGACGTGCCCGTCCGGATAGGCGAAGCGCAGACCGGAGACCGCGACGGCCGGATGGCTCACGGCGCGGTCCCCAGCGCCACGACGGCCGCCGTCGCCGCGAGCAGAGGGAACCCGGCCGCGGCCAGCCACTCGCCGGCGGTGGCCGTGCGCTCGTCGGGGACGGGCATCGTGCCGGTGTAACCGCGCGACAGCATCGCGGCGTGCACCCGCTCGCCGCGCTCGTAGGAGCGGACGAACAGCGCCCCGGCGCTCGCGGCGATGGGCCGGGCCTGCCACAGCCAGCGCGGATCGTGGCCGCGGGCGGTCATCGCGGTGCGCATGCGCCCCAGCTGGTCGGCGATCAGCTCGAGGTAGCGGACCATGAACGCGGCGATCGTGGTCAGGGCCGGCGAGACGCGCAGGCGGGCCATGCCGCGCAGGATCCGCGGCACCTCGGTGGTCGCGGCCAGCGCGATGCTGGTCGTCGCGCCGAGCGTGGCCTTCGCCACGATGTTCCAGGCGCCCCACAGGCCTACCCGGGACACGCCGAGCCCGAGCACCTCGACGCGCTCGCCGGAGGCGACGAACGGGATCACGAAGGCGAACGCGATGAACGGGACGACGATCGCCAGGCGCGCCAGCAGGAACCGGGCCGGCAGGCGCGCCAGGCACACCACCCCCGTCAGCGCGGCGGCGTCGACGGCGAACGCCCACAGCGCCTCGCGCGGGGTCACCGCGACCGCGAGGACGAACCCCAGCGCCGCGACCAGCTTGACCTCGGGCGCCAGCGCATGGACGACGCTGTGCTCGTGGACGTACAGCGGATGGGAGTGGCCAGCGCCCATGAGCGGCTAGGCCGGCGCGCGCGGACCGGCGGGTCCGCGGTCACGACGGCGGTCGCCGACGGCGGCGAACATCCCGTAGCCCACCGCCAGGGTGATGGCGACGCCGACCGCTCCGGCGACGGCCAGGCTCAGCGCCTCGTTGTCGACCCCCGCGGTGGCGTAGCCGGAGAAGACCGCGTCCGACAGCGCGTGTGGCCGCCCCTGGTCGGCGAAGCCGGTCTCGGTCGCCGCCTTCGCGAGGCCGTCGGGGCCGGGGACGGCGAACTGGCTGACCACCGTCGCCAGGGTCAGCGCCACGACCGCCGCGCCGATCGCGAAGCCGCGCATCCCGATCGCCGGGCGTCGCGCCGCGGCCGTCCGGCCCAGGTCACGCGCGCCGTGGACGAGGTCCGGTCGGGACGCCAGCACCGCGCCCACGGCGAGGGCGCTGATGACGGCCTCGCCCACGCCGATCAGCCCGTGCACGCCGACCACGGCGGCGAAGACCGTGTCGAAGGGCACCGGGGCGGTCGCGCCGAACAGCCACTCGATGGAGAAGGCCATCGACGACAGCGCCACCGAGGCGAAGGCGGCGACGCCGGTGGCCACGACGACGCTCGTGCCGGTGCCCGGCAGCAGCCGTCGGGCCAGCAGGTAGACCCCGTAGCCGCCGAAGGCGGTGATGATCGCCATGTTGAGGATGTTGTAGCCGAGCGCGGTGAGACCGCCGTCGGCAAAGGCCACCGCCTGGACGATCACCACCACGGCGACGACCAGCGCGCCGGCGGCGGGTCCCAGCAGCACGGCGGCCAGCGCCCCGCCGAGGAGGTGGCCGGTGGTCCCGGCCGCGACGGGGAAGTTGAGCATTTG
Source organism: Actinomycetota bacterium (assembly GCA_030776845.1). Taxonomy (GTDB): domain Bacteria; phylum Actinomycetota; class Nitriliruptoria; order Euzebyales; family Egibacteraceae; genus JAHWKQ01. The sequence goes on along the minus strand of JALYGZ010000213.1, from coordinate 8,413 downwards.
CGCCGCGAAGACGAACGCCGCGGCGAGACCGGCCAGCGGCACCTGGGTGTCGAGCAGCGTCTCGCGCGTGCGGCGCAGCGCCACCCCGATCGTCCCGGCGCTCACCGCGCCCGTGGCGACCGCGGTGCCGGCGTTGAGGAACCCGTCGGGGGCGTGCACGCCGTCGTCTCCTCCCAGGGGCCGCGACGTCCGGGGACCTGAGCCGATTACCGCAAGCCATTCGCAGTCTAGGGTCGTTTGCGAGTGATTCGCAACGCCACCCCTGCCACGGAGGGGGACCGGCGGGGCAGGCTCGGCAGCCGTCCCATAGGATGCGGCGGGTGGACACCGCCATGCTCGGCCCCGTCCTGCGCGGGCACGGACACCGGTTGACCCGACCGCGGCAGCTGGTCTGGGAGACACTGCGGGGCGCCGACCGCCACCTCACCGCCCAGGAGATCGCCGCGCAGGTCCACGCCGTCGACCCCGGCATCAACCTCGCGTCGGTGTACCGGTCGCTCGCGCTGTTCGCCGAGCTCGATCTCGCCCGCGAGTCCCGTCTGGGCGACGACAACGCCGCGCGCTGGGAGCCGGCTCACCCCGACGAGCACTTCCATCTGGTCTGCACCGGGTGCGGCGAGGTTCGCCACCATGCCGGCGACCTCGTCGAGCGGGTACGCGTGCACCTGCGGGACGGCCATCGCTTCCGGGCCGACACCGTCGATCTGGTCGTGACCGGCCGCTGCCGGCGCTGCGCCCACACTCACAACTGACACACCCCCGGCGCGCGCCCGCCCTTGACATTCCACCCGGGTGGAAGGCATAGGGTGCTGTCATGACCCGGCGAACGTTCCATGTCGACAACATCCACTGCGAGGGCTGTTCAACGTCGATCCGAGACGCCCTTGGACGCCTCCCCGGTGTGGAGGACGTGGAGGCGGACCCGCAGACGAACACCGTGGTCGTCTCGTTCAACGAGTCGCAGGCCGACCAGGACACGATCGCCGAGCGGCTGGCCCGGTCCGGCTTTCCCGTGACCGGTCCGCCGGCGACCGACGAGCCCGACGGCCCGAGCCACAATGCCGCGGACGACCGGGGCCACCGCCCGCCCGGCTGGTGGTCGCGGTACGGGCTGCTGGTCGCGGCCGTGGTCGTCGTCGCGCTCGCCGGCTACGTCGGCTACGAGCTGTACCCGCGCTTCGACCTGCCCGCCCTGGAAGGTGCGGGACTTCTCGTGCTGGCGGCCGGCGCCGGCATCGCCTCGTTCTTCGCGCCCTGTTCCTTCCCCCTGCTCGTCACCCTGTTGTCACGGCAGGTGGGGGGGACAACGCGGGGCCGGGGTGGCGACAGCCCGGTGCTGTTCGCCTCCGCCCTGGCCGGGGGCGCAACGGTCTTCCTCGTGCTGCTCGGAGCGCTGATCGCGCTCGGAGGCGGCGCCTTCGCCGCGAGCGTGACGTTCACGAGCACGGTCGGCATCACGTTGCGGATCGTGGTCGGGACGGCGCTGATCTTTCTGGGACTGGTCCAGCTGGGCGTGTTCGCCGTCTCGTCGTTCCACGCCGTGGAGGACCTGACCAAGCGGTTCAACCGGTCGCAGGCACGGCTGCGCCGCGAGCACCCGGTCGCCGGGTTCGCGGCCTTCGGGTTCTTCTACCTGCTCGCGGGCTTCGGCTGAACGGGGCCGATCCTGGCCGGTCTGGCCGGGCAGGCCCTCGTCACCGGTGGCTTCGCCGCCGCCTTCATCGCCTTCGTTATCGCCGCGGTCGTCATCGTCGGGCTCATGTTCACCGCGGCCTTCACGGTGTCGCGGGGGCAGGAGGCCACGGTCGCGCGGATCCAGGCCGGGGCGCCCGCCGTGAAGAAGTGGGGGGGCGCGGTGCTGGTCGCCGTCGGCGCCTGGTTCGTGTCCCTGGCGGCCTTCGCCGACTTCTTCGCCGGGGTCTTCCCCGTCTAGCGGTGCCTGCCGGACGCCGGGTGTGATCTCGGGCAGCATGGGCGACATGGCCCGCAGCCGCATCCGGGAAGGGCCGGGTGGACAGCGATGACGACGACCGATCACGCGATGCGCATCGGCCAGCTCGCCGACCGCCTCGGGTTGAACCCCAGGACCATCCGCTACTACGAGTCCATCGGCCTGCTGCCCGAGCCCGCCCGCACCGCCGGCGGCTACCGGCTCTACGGTGAGGCCGACGCCGAGCGACTGACGTTCATCCGGACCGCGCAGCGGCTCGGGCTCACCCTCGACGACATCGGGGAGATCCTCGCCTTCCGTGAGCGGGGCCAGGCGCCCTGCGGCTACGTGGTCGATCTGCTGCAACGCCACGCCCGCGAGCTCGATCAGCGCATCGCCGAGCTGCAGGGGCTCCGCGACGAGCTCGACCAGCTCGTGGTCCGGGCCGAGGACCTGCCCGAGGGCGCGGGCACCTACTGCGGGGTGATCGAGCACCACGCCCACGACGAGGGGTGACATCACCGCACGATCCTCCGACAGAGGGCGTCCGACGCTCGGACCCGCCGATCCTGGTCGGCGTGCTCGTCACGGTCGCCGTCGTCGCGGTGGGACTGGTCGGCTTTCTCACGTCGCCGGGGTTCCGGTTGCACGGGCCGATCCCGGCGCTGCAGCAGCTGGACCTGTTGTACCTGGACGAGCCGGCCCCGCTGGCCGACCGGCTGCGGCTGCGGCCCGGCGACCCGACCCTCCTGGTGGTCTGCCGGCGCTGCGCCCCTCCGGCGGTGGACGCCTCCGTGGTGGTGTCCGACGACCCGGCGGTCGCCGAGGCCTACGGCCTGCGCACCGCCGAGGGCGCCGTCGGCCCCGGGTACGCGGTCATCGACCCCCGGCTCCGGGTTCGCTACCGGACGTTCGATCCCTGGTTGAGCGCCCATGAGGACGAGATCGCCGTCCTGCTGGCGGCCGTGCGATGATCAGGGCCGCGCGAGTGCTCGTGCCGGCGCTCGTGCTGGCGGCCGAGGGGTACCTGTTCGTCGAGTACACGCGTTTCGGCGCACTGATCCACTTCTGGGTCCATGGACTGCTCGGCGCCGCCCTCGGCTTCGGCGTCCTCACGGTCTGGTACCTGCGCGCCGGCGCCGCGGGCCCCGGTGGCGGGACCCCGGCGGCGGTCTGGGTCGCCGGGCTCGCCGGCCACCTGTACGCGGCCGCGCCCGACGTGCTGTTCGTGGCAGCCGACCTCGTCCACCAGTGGTGGATGGACGTATTCGCCCTGCACGTCAGCATCCACTTCATCCCCGCTCCGCCCGCCGTACTGCTCGCCGTGTTCAGCCTGGCCTTGGCCGGCTGGGCGGCCGCCGTCCTGGGCCGTCGCCGCACCGCCGCAACCACCCTGGCGGCCACGCTGGTTCTCGTCGTGGCCGCGCTGGCGCTGCGGGACGCGCCGCCGACGACCCTTCGCGAGCTGCGCCAGACCCCCCAGCTGGCGCTGCGGTGTTCGCTGGAGAGCGCCCGGCTTGCCTCGGCGGGTCAGGCGCGGCCGTAGGTCACGGCGTGCACGGGTGTCAGGGTGACCGCCCCGAGGTCGGTGAAGCCGTGGCGGATCAGCAGGTCGTCGTAGGCGGCGCGGGGCAGCAGCTGGTCGTCGATCTGGGCCTCGAAGAAACTGGATTCCGCGCATGACCCGTCCCGGGACGCTGCGCCGACCCTCGTCGGTGTCGGGGAAGGGGAAGTCGGAGATCACCAACCATCCCCCCGGCTCGAGGGCGGCCCTGACGTTGCGGGTGACCGCGTCGATGTCGCGGCACTCGTGCATCGAGATGTTGTTGATCACCACGGTGGCCGGCTCCGGCAGCGCCATGTCCTCCAGCGGGGCCTGCACGAATGTGGTCCGCTCGGCGACGCCAGCCCCCTCGACGCGCCGGCGGGCCGGGTCCAGCGAGTGGCCGTCGCCGTCGACGCCGACGACTTCGCACTCCGGGTAGGTCGGCGCGAGCCGGACGACGCCGACGCCGGCGCCGCAGGCCGTGTCGACGATGCGGCAGCCGGCGCAGCCGCTCGGGCAGGCCGGGAACCTGGGACAGGCCGCCGGCACGAGCCGGGTGCAGAAGGGCGTGCCGGTGCCCCGCACCTCGACACGGCCCTCTCCCTCGGCGTGACGCCGGTCGGGTCGGTCCAAACGTCGGTCGCCGAGGGCCTGCCCGGGTACCTGGGCGACCGCGTTGAGGGGATCGACGTCGCCGGGACCATCGAGGAGCCCGACCTGGAGGCCATTGCTGCGCTGGAGCCGGACCTGATGCTGTCGGCGACGGTCCGTCACAAGCAGATCTACGACGAGCTCAGCCAGATCGCCCCGACGGTCTTCACCGAGTCGTCAGGCACGGATTGGAAGGAGGGCTTCACCCTTGTCGCCGAGGCGCTGGGCCGCGCAGAGGAGGGCGAGCATGCACTGACCGCCTACAGCGAGCGGGTCGAGGAGGTCGGACAGGAGATCGGTGCCGAGGAGATGACCGCCTCGATCGTGCGATTCCTGCCGGACGAGACGCGCATCTACGGCCCCGACACCTTCTCCGGCAGCGTGCTGACCGAGGTCGGCTTCTCTCTGCCCGACCTCGACTACGACGAGTACTCGATGGTCTACATCAGCCCCGAGCAGATCGAGCGTGCGGACGCCGAGGTGATCTTCTCCACACGCGACCACGTCACGGCGCTGTGGGACCCTCTCCGCGGTGCAGCAGGGTTGCCAGTTCAACGTCGTTCCTCGGTGACGGCACCTGCAGTTGACCGCTCGCAGGTCAAGGCTGCATTCGCATGAGGTATGGCCTGGCTGCGGCGGCCGGTCGTCGGACCTCCCCCGTGAAGCAGGACACGCCCGAGCCACCTCCGGGCCCGTTGCCCCGTAGCGGCCCCGCCACGCGCACCCCGGGGGTCATCCCCACCACGCCAGCGGCAGGTGCTCGCGGATGACCTCGTCCTTGGTGACCAGGGTCGCCCCGCTGGCGACCGCCTGGGCGGCGAGCAGCCGGTCGAACGGGTCACGGGTCCACGTCAGGCCCTGCGCCGCCTCGCACACGACCGCCGCGGGCACGTCGGCGACGACCAGCTCCAGCGCAGGGACGAGCTCTTCCAGGACGGCACCCGACGGCGACCGCACCTTGCCGACCTCGTACAGGTACGCCAATTCGAGGCCGACGAACGGCGAGACGCCGAGCGGCTCGTCGCTCAGCCTTCGCTGCACCGCCGGCGGGATGCGGTCCCGCTGTCCGCCGTGCAGCCACACGAGGACGTGCGTGTCCAGCAGGATCACGGCCGCCACTCGTGGGCCCAATCCACGTGCACGAGGTCCTCAGGATCGCCGACGATGTAGTCGTCGTGGCCGGTGACCCGCTCCAGCTTCGGGGCGGCGTCGACCGGCACGATCCGCAGTCGCCGCCCTCTGCGCTCGATCTCCAGCGGCACGCCGGTGTCCAGGACTCGGTCGAGCATCCGGTACACGTCCTGGCGAAGCTGCGACACGGTGACGGTCACCTCAGCCTCCCATACGTACGATGAAAGCTTAGTGTACGTACGTTCACCGTGACCTCAAGGCAATACTTTGCCGGCCCGTCCGCCCTCGCCGGCGGGGCACCTACACTGCGCCCGGCATCGCCCGGCGAAGCAGAGAAACGGACAGGAGTGTCGCGTGGGACGCGGCTACGACCCGCACGAGATCGAGCCCCGGTGGCAGAAGGCGTGGGACGCCGCCGACCTGCACCGGGCCGACGACGACGGCGACCGCCCGCGCTTCTACGCCCTGCACATGTTCCCGTACCCGTCCGGCGACCTGCACATGGGCCACGCCGAGGCGTTCAGCCTGGGCGACGCCGTCGCCCGCTATGGGTGGGCCCGCGGCTTCGAGGTGCTCAACCCCATCGGCTGGGACTCGTTCGGCCTGCCCGCCGAGAACGCCGCCATCCAGCGCCGGGCGCACCCCGCCGAGTGGACCTACGCCAACGTCGAGACGCAGGCGGCCACGATGCGCCGCATGGGCTTCGCGTTCGACTGGAGCCGTCGGCTGCACACCTCCGACCCCACCTACTACAAGTGGACCCAGTGGCTGTTCCTGCAGCTGTACCACGCCGGCTGGGCCTACCGCGGCGACGCGTCGGTCAACTGGTGCCCGAACGACCGCACGGTGCTGGCCAACGAGCAGGTGATCGACGGCCGCTGCGAGCGCTGCGACTCGGTGGTGACGAAGAAGACCCTCACCCAGTGGTTCCTGCGCATCACGGCCTTCGCCGAGCGGCTGCTGGACGACATGGCCCGGCTGGAGGCGTACTGGCCCGAGCGGGTGCTGAACCTGCAGCGCAACTGGATCGGCCGGAGCGAAGGCGCGCGGATCTCCTTTCGCATCGAGGAGGCCGACGAGGAGATCGTCGCCTTCACTACCCGCCCCGACACGCTGTTCGGCGCGACGTTCTTCGTGCTCGCCCCGGAGCACCCCCGGGCCCGAGCCCTGGCCGAGCGCGGGGGCGCCGCCGCGGACTTCGAGGAGTACCTGGAACGGGTGCGGCGCAGGACCGAGATGGAGCGCCTGGCCACCGAGCGGCGCAAGGACGGGGTGTTCCTGGGCGTCCACGCCCGCAACCCGGTCACCGGGGAGCGCATGCCCGTCTACGCCGCCGACTACGTGCTCATGGAGTACGGCACCGGCGCGATCATGTGCGTGCCCGCCCACGACCAGCGCGACCTGGACTTCGCCCGCGCCCACGGCCTCCGCGTGCGGGTGGTGGTGCAGCCGCCCGATACCGAGCTGGACGCGGGGACCATGACCGAGGCCGTCGCCGGCGAGGGTGTCCTGGTCAACTCCGGGGCGTACGACGGCCTGCCGGCGGAGGCGGCCAAGCGCAAGATCGCCGCCGACCTGGCCGAGCAGGGGGCCGGCGAGCCCGCCGTGACCTACCGGCTGCGGGATTGGCTCGTGTCGCGCCAGCGCTTCTGGGGCGCGCCCATCCCGGTCGTGCACTGCGAGGGCTGCGGACTGGTGCCCGTGCCCGAGACCGACCTGCCGGTGACGCTGCCCGACCGCGTCGACCTGCGCGCCGACGCGGTCTCCCCGCTGGCCGCCGACCCCGACTGGGTCCGGGTCGACTGCCCGTCGTGTGGGCAGCCGGCCCGCCGGGACACCGACACCATGGACACCTTCGTGGACTCGTCCTGGTACTACCTGCGCTACTGCTCCCCGCACCGTGACGACGTCCCGTTCGACCGTGAGGCCGTCCGCCGGTGGCTGCCCGTGGACCAGTACACCGGCGGCATCGAGCACGCCATCCTGCACCTGCTGTACTCGCGTTTCGTCACCAAGGCCCTGCACGACCTGGGCCACGTGGACTTCGTGGAGCCGTTCACCCGCCTGAAGTCCCAGGGGATGGTGCTGATGGGCGGCGCGGCCATGTCCAAGTCACGCGGCAACCTCGTCGAGCCCAGGACCATCCTCGACGAGTACGGCGCCGACACCCTGCGGCTCACCATGCTGTTCGCCGGTCCCATCGAGGACGACATCGACTGGTCCGACGTGTCGCCCGCCGGCACCTTCCGGTGGCTGTCGCGACTGTGCCGGCTCGTCGACGAGCACACGGGCTCGGGCGGGACCGTCGAGGCGGGCGACGCCGGCGACGGGACCGACCTGCGACGGGCGACGCACCGGACCGTCGCGGCGGTGACCGCCGACTTCGAGCAGTTCAAGTACAACACCGCCATCGCCAAGCTGATGACGCTGGCCAACGCGGTGTCCGACGCCCTGCGGGGTGGGCTGCGCGGCCCGGCGGTGCAGGAGGCCCTGGACGCCGTCCAGGTGATGCTGGCCCCGATGGCCCCGCACGTGGCCGAGGAGCTGTGGCACCGGCTCGGGCACTCCGACTTCGTGCTGCGCGCGCCGTGGCCCACCGCCGACCCCGGGCTGCTGGTGGACGACAGCAGGCGCATCCCGGTCCAGGTCGATGGCAGGGTGCGCGACACGATGACCCTGACGGTGGGCGCCTCCCAGGCCCAGGCCGAGAACGCCGCGCGCGAGCTGGCCAACGTGGCGCGCCACCTGCGGGACCGGCGCGTGTCCAGGGTCGTGTGGGTGCCCGACCGCCTGCTCAACTTCGTCCTCGCCGACGACTGACCCGCCGCCGGCCCCTTCGTCCACAGGCGGACCGGGACACGGGGCTGGGGCCGTCACGGCGCGGTCGTACCGTCGCCGCATGGCATCCAGCGACCCCCCGCCGTCCCGCCCGGCCCCCGCCGGGCGCGCCCGCCGGCTGCTGGCCAGCGCCGGGTGTGGACCGCCGGAGATCATCGCCCTGGGCATCCTGCTGGCCGGCGCGCTGGCGGCGGTGGGCCTGCTGTGGCTGGCGGCCCGGCCCGAGCCCGAAGCCGGTGCCCGTGACCCCCTGCTGGCCCGGCGCAGGCCGGCCCGGGTCGTGGTCCACGTCGCCGGCGAGGTCCGCGACCCCGGGC
>JALYGZ010000212.1 GCA_030776845.1 Actinomycetota bacterium | reverse complement strand
CAGTGAACCGGGCGGGGCTCACGTACCGTCGGCGCCGTCCGCGGCGGCGAGCGCGATGTGCTCGGGGCGGATCGGCACGCGCGTGAGGTCGAGCCCGGTCGCGTCGCGCACGGCGGCCACGACCGCGGCGGTGGACGAGATCGTCGGCGGCTCCCCGACCCCCTTGGCGCCGAAGGGCGCGCCCGGCTCGGGCTGCTCGACCAGGGTCGCGGCCACCTCCGGCATGTCCAGCGCCGTCGGGATCAGGTAGTCGACGAACGAGGCGTTGCGCACCCGGCCCTCGTCGACGACGACCTCCTCCATCACCGCAAGGCCGAGGCCCTGGGCGATGCCGCCCTCGATCTGCCCGGTGACCTGGACGGGGTTGAGCGCCTTGCCGACGTCCTGGCCGGTGGCGATCTGCAGGACCCGGATCAGCCCCAGCTCCGGGTCGACGTCGACCACGGCGCGGTGCGCGGCGAAGACGAAGGCGACGTGGGCGTCGCCCTGCCCGTCGGGGTCCAGCGGGGTCGTCGGCGCGTGCCGGTAGACGCTGACCTGCTCGACGGGCCGGCCGTCCAGCGCCTCCACCAGGGACAGCCGCAGGTCGCCCTCGACGTGCGTCACCCATCCGTCGCGGACGACGAGCAGCTGGCGCCGGGCTCCTTCGACGTCGAGGCCGTGCGCCTCGGCGACCCGCTGCACGAGCGTCTCCTTCACCGCGTTGCACGCCGCCTGGACCGCGCCGCCGGTCATCCACGCCTGCCGGGAGGCGCTGGACGAGCCGGCCGACCCGATGCTCGTGTCGGCGGGGCGCAGTAGCACCCGCTGCACGCCCAGCTCGGTCCGCACGACCTGCTGGGCCAGGGTCACGAGGCCCTGGCCCACCTCCGCGGCCGCGGAGTGCACGGTCGCCACGGGCTCGCCGTCGACGCCCTCCTCCAGTCGGACCGCGGCGGTCGCGTAGTCGTCGAAGCCCTCGGAGTAGGCGACGTTCTTGAAGCCCACCGCGAAGCCGACCCCTCGTCGCACGTCCCCGCGGCGGGCCGTCAGGCCCGTCCCACCGGGCAGCAGCGCCGCGGACCGGTCGTCGGGCTCGGGCGGGAACGGGTGCGCGCGAGCCGCCTCGATGACCTCGCGGACCGGGGCGGCCCCGCGGATGACCTGCCCGGTGATCAGCGTGTCGCCGGTCGCCAGCGCGTTGCGCAACCGCAGCCCGACGGGGTCGACGGCGAGGGCGGCGGCGAGCTTGTCCATCTGCGCCTCGTAGCCGAAGCACGCCTGCACGGCCCCGAACCCGCGCATCGCCCCGCACGGTGGGTTGTTCGTTCGCGTGACGTAGCCGTCGACCGTCGCGTTGGGCACCCGGTACGGCCCGGCGGCGAAGCAGGAGGCGTTGGCGATCACCGCCGTGGACGACGACGCGTACGCGCCGCCGTCGAGCACGATGCGCGCCTCCACCTTGACGAGGTCCCCGTCGCCGGTGGCGTGGTGGCGGTACCACAGGCGCCCCGGGTGCCGGTGAACGTGGCCCAGGAACGACTCCTCGCGCGAGTACAGCATCTTCACCGGCCGGCCGGTCTTGAGCGCCAGCAGGCACACGTGCACCTGCAGGCTCACGTCCTCCCTGGCCCCGAAGGCGCCGCCGACACCGGACAGCGTGAGGCGGACCTGCTCGGTCGGCAGCCCCAGGCAGGCGGCGACCTGTTCCCGGTCGACGTGCAGCCACTGGGTGGAGATGTACAGGTCCACGCCGCCGGCGTCATCGGGGATGGCCAGCCCCGACTCGGGCCCCATGAACGCCTGGTCCTGCATGCCCAGCTCGTAGACGCCCTCGACGGCGACGTCGCCGCGGGCGTCGGCGTCCCCGTGGCGGATCGTCAGGTGGCGCACGACGTTGCCGTCGGGGTGGATGGGGTCGGCGTCGATCGCCGCCTCCGGGTCCAGCAACGGGTCCAGCTCGACGTAGTCGACCTCGATGGCCTCGCAGGCCCGCGCGGCGATCTCCGGATGGACGGCCGCCACGGCCGCCACCGGCTCGCCGTGGAAGCGCACGACGTCGTGGGCGAACACCGGCTGGTCGCGGTGCTCAAGGCCGAAGCAGGGGCTGCCCGGCACGTCGTCGGCCGTCACGACGGCGACCACGCCGTCGATGCGGCGGGCGCGCTCGACGTCGATCGACCGGATCCGGGCCGCCGGGTACGGGCTGCGCAGCGTGCGGCCCCACAGCATGTCCTCGGCCCACAGGTCCGAGGAGAACGCGAAGCTGCCGTCGACCTTCGGCGCGCCGTCGGGTCGGCGGGCGCTCTCCCCCACGCCGCCGGTGACCCGGCCGCGCTCGCGTGGGCGAGTCCGGGTGCCCGTGGAGCTACGCATCGGCCCGCTCCCGCCGCACGACCCGGACCGCCTCCAGGATGCGTCCGTACCCGGTGCAGCGGCACAGGTTGCCCGAGATCGCCTCACGGACCTCCAGCTCGGTCGGGTCGGGGTTGCGGTCGAGCAGGTCGTGGACGGCGACGACGAGCCCCGGTGTGCAGAAGCCGCACTGCACCGCGCCGCTGTCGACGAAGCTGCGCTGGACGTCGGACAGCTGGTCCTCGCCGGCCAGGCCCTCCACGGTGGTGATCTCGGCGTCGACGGCGTCGGCGGCCAGCACGCAGCAGGCGCACACGAGAAGGCCGTCGAGGAACACCGAGCAGGAGCCGCACTCGCCCTCCTCGCAGGCGTTCTTCGACCCGGGCAGGCCCAGTCGCTCGCGCAGGACCCACAGCAGGCTCTCCCCGAGCCAGCCCGCCGGGACGGAGGCGGGGCGGCCGTTCACCGTCAGCGTGTAGCTCTCGGACTCCCCGGCCAGCGCCCCCAGGTCGCCTCCCGGGTCGGGGGAGGGATCGGGCGGTCCGCCGGCGTCGCTCACGACCGCAGGCTCCTCTCCAGCACGCGCCGGGCCAGGACCCCGGCGCTGTGCCGACGGTAGCGCGCGGTGCCCCGCTGGTCGGTTATGGGGTCGGCCGCCTCCGCGATGAGCTCGCCGAACCGGTGCACGGCCTCCGGCGACGCGCGGGGGCCGTCCCAGTCGATCTCGCCGGAGATGAAGTCCTCGGCGGCGCGCGGGCGCAGCGGGACGGCCGCGACCGACCCGAGCCCGCAGCGGACACGCCGGGCGTCGAGGTCGAGCACGAGCGCACAGCAGGCGACCGAGATGACCATCGCGTTGCGCGGGCCGATCTTGGCGAAGTGCTGCGGCCCGCGGACCCGCGGCATGCGCAGCTCGGTGATGAGCTCACCGGGACGCATCGCGGTCTGCTTCGGGCCCGTCACGAAGTCGGCGAGCGGGACGGTCCGGGCCTCGTCCCCGCCCCGCAGGGCGACGACGGCGTCCATCGCCGCGAGGAAGGGCAGCGTGTCGCCGGCGGGACTGGCCGTGGCGACGTTGCCCGCGATGGTTCCGGCGTTGCGGATCTGCGGCGAGCCCACCGTCCGCGAGGCGGCGGCCAGCGCCGGCAGCAGGTCGGCCAGCTCGCGCTCGATCCGGGTGTAGGTCAGGTTGGCGCGCAGCACGATCTCGTCGTCGGTCGCGTCCCAGCCGGCCAGGTCCGACACCCGGCGCAGGGCCACGACGTGGTCCGGCCGGCGGTGGCCGAAGTTGACCTCCACCATGAAGTCCGTGCCGCCCGCCAGCAGCTGCGCCCCCGGTAGCGCCGCGAGCGCGTCGAGCGCCTCCTGCAGACTGCGGGGCCGCGCGATCGCCATGGGCCCTCCCGGTCGGTCCGTCGGCAGGCAGGGTGGAGCAGCCGCCGCGTCGGCGCAACAGGCCCCCGGGCCGGTCGCGGGTACGATCGCGCGCGTGGACGGCAGGCTGGTGCTGCGCGGGGCGCGGTGGCCGGGCGACGTGGCGGTGCGTGACGGGCGGATCGCCGAGGTGGGCCGTGTGGAGCCCGAGTCGGGCGACTCGGTGCTGCGCTGCGACGGCGACGTCGTCACCCCCGGCCTGGTCAACACCCACCATCACCTGTACCAGTGGATGACCCGGGGCCGGGCGGTCGACGGGGACCTGTTCGCGTGGCTGACCGAGCTGTACCCGGTCTGGGGCTGCCTGGGCCCCGAGGACGTGCACGCCGCCGCGCTGGTGGGCCTGGCCGAGCTCGCGCTGGGCGGCTGCACCACCGTGGCCGACCATCACTATCTCGTCCCCCGTGGGGACGACTCGGTCTTCGACGCCGCGGCCGAGGCCGCCCGGGCGGTGGGGGTGCGTCTGCACCTGGCCCGCGGCTCGATGGACCTCGGCCGGTCCCACGGCGGCCTGCCGCCCGATGCGGTGGTCGAGGACCTCGACGCCGTGCTGGCGTCCACCGAGGCGGTCGTCGCGCGCCTGCACGACGGCGAGCGCACCGTCGTGACCGTGGCGCCGTGCAGCCCCTTCACCGTGACGCCCGCGCTGCTGCGCGAGTCGGCGGCCCTGGCCCGCCG
>JALYGZ010000211.1 GCA_030776845.1 Actinomycetota bacterium | reverse complement strand
AGGAGGGTGTGACGGCGTCGCTGAACGACGGTGTGCTCACCGTGCGCCTGCCCAAGGCGGAGACCGCGCGCCGACGCCGCATCGAGATCACTGCGTAGCGCTCTTCCATCCACTCGGGCCCGGCCATAGCGAGCCGGGCCCGATTTTCGTTTGCCCCGACGGTGCCGGGGGACGGACACACCCCTTCTTCGGGGGATGCCACCTGACTGCCGGTAGGGACTCCTGACTACAGACGGTCAATTTTCCGCTCAAGATGCCATGTGGCCGGGACGATACCCGAGGGCGACTGGATGTTCATGGCCGGCGACGGCGGCCCGAGGAGGAAGACCTCCTACGGCAGCTGGGTGCGCAACGGGCGCATCCACCACAGCCGCTTCCACCACTCCGGGCGGCAGGGCATCAGCCCCGTGTCGGCCCGGAATATCCGCGTCGACCACAACTACATGGGTGACAGCGCGCTGAACATGCTCGACTTTGAGCCCATGAACCGCGGTCAGGGCTACTCGGACGTCACCATCGCGCACAACACGATCGACGGCGGGCACGGCATCAAGTGGGTCAGCATCGGCGGTCACTCCGGCGGCGGCTGTGGCGTCGACACCCACCGGATCCACATCCACCACAACCTGTTCACCGTCAAGGACGCCTACATGCAGGTGTGGCTGAAGGGCGGCGACTGCAAGATCACCCACGAGGACGTCCGCGTCCACGACAACCTCGCCCAGTACCAGTCCAACCCGCACTGGCTGAGCAAGGTTCAGTCGCGCCCGCGGCGCCAGCTGTTCAAGGTCAACGTGCCGAGCCCGGGCTCGGTGTTCGAGGACAACGTGCAGCCGCTGTGCGGCGCGTGTCAGTGGACCGGCGGTCGCTACGTCGGCACGGTCACCTTCCACAACAACACCCAGAGCGGGCGGATCGCCAACCTCGGCGTGAACCACGACACCGTGTCGAGGTAGGGCTCGCCGCTCCACGCCGGCCGGGGATCTCCCCGGCCGGCGCCGGCGTGGCCGCACCCGTCTAGCGTGGACGCGTCGGGACCCGACGCGAGGAGGAGCAGTCCGGATGAGTGAGCGGCACGGCGGAGCCCACCCGGCGGGCCGGGACGACGACGAGGAGCTCGTGCCGGCGCCGCCTCGCCAGGCCGGCGTCGACGAGGCCGAGCCGGAGGCGATGCAGGTGGAGGGCGCCAGGCTGCTGGCCGACCAGGCCCGGGGGCGCCTGCACGCGCAGGGGTTCCCCGACGAGCAGATCAGGCTGTGGGCCCAGGCCTACGTCCGTGAGGAGGGCGCCGGCGACGTCGACGCCTTCCTCGACTGGATCGAGCGACAGGAACACTCTCGGTGACCTGAGGCGCCGGATGGGGACTCCGGTCGCCACCGAGAGCTGGACCGCGGGCGGCCTTCCCGATAGTATTGACAACGGTTGCCATTACGGGGAGTCCCAGGGAGCGCAGGTGGGCAGGTCGGCGCGTGTCGGCGCGGCTGTCGTGGCGGGGGCGATGCTGCTGACCGCGTGCGAGGCCGCCGTCGGCGGCAACAGCCGTGACGGCGGACGGCTCGAGGTGGTCGCCAGCTTCTACCCGTTGGCCGAGGCGGCCCGGCAGGTGGGCGGGGAGCGGGTGGCGGTCGCGAACCTGACGCCGACGGGCGCCGAGCCGCACGACCTGGAGCTGAGCCCCCGCCAGACCCGACAGGTGCTCGAGGCCGATCTCGCGGTCGTCATGGGTCGGGGCTTCCAGCCCGCGGTGGAGGAGGCGGCGCGGCGACGGCGGGCGCCCACGCTGCGGGTGCTGGGTGAGCTTTCCCTCCCCCCGGCGGGCTCGACCGGCGGGGAACACGGGGGTGGGCGGGACCCGCACGTCTGGCTGGACCCGGTGTTGATGGGCGAGGTCGTCGACGAGGTGGCCGCGGCGCTGTCCCGGGCGGACCCGGCGCACCAGGACGGGTACCTGGCCCGCGCCGACGCGTACGCCGCGCGCCTGGAGCGCTTGGACGCCGCCTACGACCGTGCCCTGACCGGCTGTCGGCGCCGAGTCCTCGTCACCTCCCACGAGGCGTTCGGGTGGCTGGCGGAGCGCTACGGACTCCGGGAGCGTGCCATCGCCGGGTTGTCCCCGGAGGCCGAGCCCGACCCGCGGCGGCTGGCCCGACTGGCCCGGCTCGTGAGCCGAACGGGAACCACCACCGTGTACACCGAGACGCTCGTGTCGCCCGAGGTCGCGCAGAGCCTCGCGCGGGAGGCGGGGGTCGACACGGCGGTGCTCAACCCCTTGGAGGGCCTGACCGACGAGCAGCTCGCGCGGGGGGACGACTACCTGACGGTCATGCGTGACAACCTGCGGCTGCTCGAGCGGTCGCTCGGCTGCGGGTAACACGGACATGCGGTCACTGGCGCGCAGACCGTTGTCGCCGGCCGAATCCAGCGGCCCGCTCGTCGTCGCCGAGGGGGTGTCGTTCGCCTATTCGGGCACGCCCGCGCTGGAGGCCGTCGACTTGACGGTGCACCGCGGGCAGTTCGTCGCGCTGGTCGGGCCGAACGGGTCCGGTAAGTCCACCCTGGTGCGGATCCTGCTGGGGCTGTCGCACCCCGTGACCGGCAGCGTGCGCCTGTTCGGGGCGGACCCCCGGGTCCTGCGCGACCGCTGGCGCGTCGGGTACGTGCCGCAGCGGCTGAACGTCGACGCCGATCTGCCCGCGACGGTCGGCGAGGTCGTGGCCGCCGGCCGGCTGTCCCGGACCGGCTGGCTCGGCCGGTTCCGGGCCGCGGACCGGGAGGCCGTCGACCGGGCCCTGGAGGCGGTGGCGCTCCCCGAGCTTCGCCGGGCCCGGCTGGGGGAGCTGTCGGGTGGACAGCAGCAGCGGGTGTTCATCGCCAAGGCGCTGGCCGGGGAGCCCGAGCTGCTCGTGCTCGACGAGCCGGTGGCCGGCGTCGACGCGGACTCCCAGCGCCGTTTCCGCGATTCGCTGATGTCCCTGCTGCGCGACCGCCGCGGGGCCGTGCTGCTCGTCTCCCATGAGCTGGCCTCCGTAGCCGACGACCTTGACCGCGTCGTGGTCCTCAAGCGCAGGGTGATGTTCGAGGGACCGCCCGCGGACCTCGTCGCCGGCGGGGTCAGCCTGGGTGTGCACCGCGAGGACCTGCCCGTCTGGCTGGAGGGGCTCGGGCCGTGAGCCTGCCCTCGCCGTTCGACCTGGAGTTCATGCGCCTGGCGTTGCTGGCGGGGCTCGTGGTGGGCGGGTGCGCCCCGCTCATCGGCACCTTCCTCGTCCAGCGGCGCATGGCCCTCATGGGCGACGGCATCGGCCACGTCGCCTTCGCCGGCGTGGCCGGCGGCTTCCTGCTGGGCGTGTGGCCGGTCTGGAGCGCGCTGGTGGTGTCCGTCGCCGGCGCGCTGTGGATCGAGCGGCTGCGGTCTCGGGGCCGGGCCTCCGGGGACCTGGCCCTGGCCCTGTTCTTCTACGGCGGCATCGCGTCGGGGGTCGTCATCCTCGGCGCCGCCGGGTCGCTGGACGCGAACCTGTTAGCCTACCTGTTCGGCTCGCTGCTGACGCTGACGCCACGGGACGTGGTCGTCGTGGCGCTGCTGGGGGGCGTCATCGTTGCCACCATGGCCTTGTGCGGCCGTGCCATCTTCGCCACCGTGCTGGACGAAGCGTCCGCGCGGGTCGCCGGGCTGCCGGTGGACCTGCTCAACTCGGTGCTGGCCACGCTCACCGCGGTGACGGTCGTGGTGGCCATGCGGGTGGTGGGCATCCTGCTGGTGGCGGCGCTGATGGTGCTGCCGGTCGCCTCGGGGCGCCACCTGGGCCGCTCGTTCACGGCCAGCGTGGCCTGGTCCTCGACGGTCGGCATGGCGTCGGCCCTGACCGGCCTGTCGCTGGCCTGGTACCTGGCGCTGCCCCCGGGCGGGGCGATCGTGCTCGTGGCGGCGGGCGTCTTCGCGGCCGTCTCGCTGGGCCACCGGGCGCGCGCGGGCGCCGCGGCACGAGGATGACAGGAGCGCCGATGACCACGATCGAGACCATGACGATGACCACGCCGACCGGTCCGCTGACATTGCTCGCCGCCGACGGCGCGCTGGTCGCGGCCGGCTTCACCGGGCAGGCCGTGGACCTGCGAGCCCGCCTGCGCCCGCCACTGCGCGACGCGCCCCTGCGGCGC
>JALYGZ010000210.1 GCA_030776845.1 Actinomycetota bacterium | reverse complement strand
ACCTGGACGCGACGGTGCCGGACGGGGCGACGCTGGAGCCGGTGCCGGCCGACTCCGAGGAGGGGCGCGCGGTCCTGCGCCACTCGACGGCACACGTGATGGCGCAGGCGGTCACCGACCTGTTCCCCGAGGCCAAGCTGGCCGTCGGCCCGCCCATCGAGGACGGCTTCTACTACGACTTCGACGTGCCCGAGCCGTTCACCCCCGACGACCTTGAGCGCATCGAGGCCCGGATGGGCCAGATCATCTCCGAGGACCAGCCCTTCCGCAGGCGGGAGCTGGACCGCGACGAGGCGCTGGGGCTGTTCGCCGACCAGCCGTACAAGCGCGAGATCGTCCAGGGCTCCGGCGGCACGGAGCTGGACCCGTCGGCACCGGACGGGGGCCCGGTCAGCGTCTACGACAACGTCCGCCCCGACGGCTCGGTGTGGCCCGACCTGTGCCGCGGGCCGCACCTGCCGACCACGCGCTGGGTCCCGGCCTTCGCGTTGCAGCGGGTCGCCGGGGCGTACTGGCGCGGGGACGAGCGCCGGCCGATGCTGCAGCGCATCTACGGCACGGCCTGGGAGTCGCGCAAGGCGCTGGCCGCCCACCTGGAGCGGCTCGAGCAGGCCCGGCGGCGGGACCACCGCCGCCTCGGCCGGGAGTTGGACCTGGTGTCGTTCCCCGAGGAGCTCGGCGCGGGGCTGGCCGTGTGGCACCCGCGCGGCGCGGTGGTGCGCATGCAAATGGAGGACTATGCCCGGTCGGCGCACCTCGCGCGCGGCTACGAGCCCGTGTACACGCCGCACCTGGGCAAGGCCGGCCTGTGGGAGACCTCCGGGCACCTGGACTTCTACGCCGAGAGCATGTACCCCCCGATGGAGCTGGACGTCCAGGGCGCCGGCGAGCACGCGCGCGGCCACGACTACTACCCCAAGCCCATGAACTGCCCGTTCCACGTGCTGGTGTACCGCTCCCGCACCCGCTCGTACCGGGACCTGCCGCTGCGGCTTTTCGAGCTGGGCACCGTTTACCGCCACGAGCGCAGCGGCGTGATCCACGGCCTGCTGCGCGCGCGGGGGTTCACCCAGGACGACAGCCACATCTTCTGCACCCCCGACCAGGTCGTCGACGAGTGCGGGCGGATCATCGAGTTCACGCTCGACGTCTACCGCGACTTCGGCTTCGGCGAGGGTCCCTCGCGCCTGGCGCTGTCGACCCGGCCCGACAAGGCGGCGACGGTGGGCACCGACGAGGGCTGGGCGCACGCCGAGGACGCCCTGCGCCGCGCCCTGGACGCCTCCGGGCTGGACTGGGTGGTCGACGAGGGCGAGGGGGCCTTCTACGGGCCGAAGATCGACTTCCAGATCACCGACGCGATCGGCCGGGCCTGGCAGCTGACGACCGTCCAGATCGACTTCAACACGCCGGAGCGCTTCGCCCTGGCCTACGCCGGCCCGGACGGCGCGGAGCACCGCCCCTACATGATCCACCGCGCCCTGTACGGCTCGCTGGACCGCTTCTTCGCCATCCTCGTCGAGCACTACGACGGCGCCTTCCCGCTGTGGCTGGCGCCGGTGCAGGCGGTGGTCGTGCCGGTCGCCGACCGCCACCACGGCTACGGGGCCCGCGTGGTCGCCGCGCTGGCCGGCCGGGGTCTGCGGGCCAACCTGGACGAGTCCGACGACACCATGGGCGCGAAGATCCGCCGCCACCAGCTGCAGCGCGTGCCCTACCAGCTGGTCGTCGGCGACCGGGAGGAGGCCGAGGGCACCGTCTCGGTCCGCCCGCGCCGCGGCGACCGGCGCACCGGTGTGGTCCTGGGCGACCTCTGCGCGCAGCTGGCCGACGAGGTCACCCGGCGGCGGGCCGGGTAGGGGCGCGGCGTGGGCGACCCGGTGAGAAGGGTCGAGCGCGAGCGGCTCGACTCGCTGCAGCGGCTGTGGACGCCGTGGCGCATGGCCTACATCGCCGATCCGGACCGCGAGATCGCCGGCTGCCCGTTCTGCGTGTTGCCGGGCTCCGGCGACGACCGGGAATCGCTCATCGTGGCGCGCCGCGGGCTGTGCTACGCAGTGCTCAACGCCTACCCGTACAACCCCGGCCACCTGATGATCGTCCCGTTCCGCCATGTGTCCCCCTACACCGAGCTGCGGCCCCAGGAGCTGCACGAGATGGCCGACCTCAGCCAGCAGGCGGTGCGGGCGCTGGCGGAGTCCAGCGGACCGGACGCGTACAACCTGGGCTGGAACGTCGGCGCGGTCGCCGGGGCGGGCATCGCCGACCACATCCATCAGCACGTGGTGCCACGGTGGGACGGGGACACGAACTTCATGCCGGTGCTGGGCCAGACCCGGGTCCTGCCCGAGCTGCTCGAGGAGACCTACGAGCGGCTCCGGCCGGCGTTCGCCGGGGCCTGACGCCATGGGACGCCGGGAGTCGCCGTGGCGTTGAACGCCTACGCCCGCGCGCTGACCGACCGGCTGGTCGTGCCGGTCGCCAGGGGCTTCGTGCGCCTGGGGCTGACCGCCGACCGGCTGACCATGCTCGGCATGCTGGGCGTGCTGGCGGGCGTGGTCGTCGCTCTGACCGGGCGGGTCCAGGCCGGTGCGCTGCTCATGGCGGCCTCGGCGCTCGCCGACGCCTTCGACGGCGCCGTCGCCCGCCTGCGCGGGACGTCCACCGCCCTGGGCGCCTTCTACGACAGCGTCGCCGACCGGGTGTGCGACGTGGCCGTGTTCGGCCTGGCCGCGTGGCTGGTGCGCGACGACCCGCTGCTCTTCGGTGTGGCCGGGGTGGCCTTGACGGGCGCCCTGCTGACCTCCTACATCCGCGCCAAGGCCGAGTCGCTGGGCTGGAGCGCCACCGTCGGGCTGCTGGAGCGCCCCGAGCGGATGACGATCCTCATCTGGAGCATGTTCTTCGGGGTCCTGCCCCTGGGGCTGTGGGCGCTGGCGGTCGGAGGGCTCGTGACGGTCGCGCAGCGCCTGCGGGTGGTGCGCCGCCAGGGCACCGCCGCCCCGAGGACCCTGTGACGAGGACGGGCTACCGGGGCTCGGGCTTCCCCGGGGTGGCCGTGGAACGCCGGCCCGGCGCGGCCGGGCGCATCCCGACGGCGGGCCGCCCCGAGCCCCCGAGACTGCGGGCCCTCGCCGCGGGGTGGGAACTCGGGTGGGAGTCGGCCCGGCGCCTGCCCGAGCCCGCGGCCTACCGTCTGGCCGACACCGCGGCCCGACTGGCCGCCCGGCGGGACCGGCCCGGGTCGATGGTGCGGCGCAACCTGTCGCGCGTCGTCGGGCAGGCGGGTGTGGAGGAACTGCTGCCCGACGCCTACCGGTCGTACGGCCGCTACTGGGTGGAGGCCTTCCGGACCGCCGACCTGGACCCCGGCGACCTGCACCGGCGGACCACGACCGAGGGAACCGACCACCTCGACCGTGCGCTGGACGCCGGCAGGGGGGTGGTGTGCCTGCTGGCCCACCACGGCTCCTGGGACGCCGGCGCGCGGTGGATGGAGACCCACGGCTACCACGCGGCGGTGGTCGCCGAGGTGCTGCGCCCCAGACGGGTGTTCGAGAAGTTCGTGCGGCTGCGGGAGTCCGTCGGCATGGACGTCGTGCCGCTGTCGCGCGGTCGTGACCTCGTCGGAACGCTCGCCGGGGTGCTGGAGCGCAACCACGTCGTGGGCCTGCTCGGGGACCGGGACCTCACCGGGCGGGGCCCGGTCGTGCCCTTCTTCGGCGAGGACGCCCGCCTGCCGGCCGGCCCCGTGGTGCTGGCCAGGCGCACCGGCGCGGCGATCGTGCCGGTCACGATGCTGCAGCGCCCCGGGCGCCGCTGGCACGGCCACGTGCTGCCCCCCGTCGACGTGGCCGGGGTGGACCTCGTCGAGGGGATGCGGCGTGTCGCCGGCGCGCTCGAGTCGCTCGTGCGCCTGGCCCCGGCCCAGTGGCACGCCTTCCAGCCCATCTGGGAGGCCGATCGCGCCGACCGGGAAGGCCCGCGATGAGGGTCGCGCTGGTCTGTCCGTACGACTGGTGCCGACCCGGCGGCGTGCGTGCCCACGTCGGGCATCTCGCCCACTGGCTGGCCACCGCCGGCCACGAGGTGGGCGTGGTCGCGCCCGCCTCCGGTCCGCCGGGTGACGACGAGCCGCCGGTCGTCACTGTGGGCCGGCCGGTGCCCGTCCCCTACAACCGGTCCGTGGCGCCGGTCGCCCTGTCCCCGCTGGCGGCCCGGCGCACGGAGCGTGAGCTGCGCCGGTTCGCACCGGACGTCGTCCACGTCCACGAGCCGCTCGCCCCGGTGGTGGCGGTCGGCGCCACAGTGCTGGCCCCCGGGCCGCTCGTGGGCACCTTCCACGCCTGGTCGTCGTCGGACCGCCTCTACCGCCTGCTGTCACCGGTGACCCGGCGTGTCGTCGGGCGGCTCGACGCGCGCATCGCGGTGTCGGTGGCCGCGCGCCAGTTCGCCGCCCACGGGCTGGGCCTGCCGCCCGGGCGCTGGCGGGTCATCCCCAACGGCGTCGACGCCGCGGCCTTCACCTCCGCCACCGCCCTGCCGGAGCTGGTCGACCTGGACCGCCCGCTGCTGCTGTTCGTGGGGCGCCTCGAGCCACGCAAGGGCCTGGACGTGCTCATCAGCGCGTTCCTGCGCCTGCGGGCCTCGCGGCCGCGGGTTCGCCTGTGCGTCGTGGGGGACGGCCCGGAGCGCGCCCGCTGCCAGGAGCTCATCCCGCCGAGCATCCGACCGGACGCGCTGTTCGTCGGCTCCGTCGCCGCAGGTGAGCTGCCGCGCTACCACGCGAGCGCCGACGTCTTCGTCGCGCCGGCGACCGGTGGCGAGTCGTTCGGCATGGTGCTGCTCGAGGCGATGGCGGCCGGCCTGCCTGTCGTCGCCTCGGACATCCCCGGCTACCGGACCGTCATGACCGACGGACGACAGGGCCGGGTCGTGCGGGCGGGCGACGCGCTCGCGCTGTCCGAGGCCCTCGGGGCCCTGCTGGCCAACCCCCGCCTGCGGGCGGCCATGGGGGCCCAGGGCCGCCAGACCGCCGGGGCCCACGACTGGCCCGTCGTGGGGCGGCGGATCGAGAGGGTCTACGCTGAGGTCGCCGAGACCGCCGGCTGACCCGCGGCGGGCGCACCCCGCCCCGCGTGGCCGCCCCGCGGGCCAGGCGCTACCCTGCCGAGCGTGGGGGACCGCCGCGTGGCGGGCCCGCCCCTCGGACACAGGTGTCGACCGTGAGCGAGCAGACCGCGCCGATCCACGGCAGCGACCGCGTCAAGCGCGGGCTGGCCGACATGCTCAAGGGCGGCGTCATCATGGACGTCGTGACGGCCGAGCAGGCGGTCGTCGCCGAACGGGCCGGCGCGGTCGCGGTCATGGCGCTGGAGCGCGTGCCCGCCGACATCCGCGCCCACGGCGGCGTCGCGCGCATGTCCGACCCGGACGTGGTCGAGGCGATCATGCAGGCCGTGAGCGTCCCGGTGATGGCCAAGGTCCGCATCGGCCACTTCGTCGAGGCGCAGGTCCTGCAGGCGGTCGGCGTGGACTACGTCGACGAGTCCGAGGTCCTGACCCCCGCCGACGAGGCCCACCACTGCGACAAGCACGCGTTCACGGTCCCGTTCGTGTGCGGGGCGACCAACCTCGGCGAGGCGCTGCGGCGCGTCGGCGAGGGGGCGGCGATGATCCGCTCCAAGGGTGAGGCGGGTACCGGCAACGTCGTCGAGGCCGTGCGTCACATGCGCGCCATCACCGGCGGGATCCGCCGCCTGAACCGCTTGGCGCCCGAGGAGCGCTACGCCGCCGCCAAGGAGCTGGGCGCGCCGGTCGACCTGGTGGCCGAGGTGGCCGAGGCCGGCCGCCTGCCGGTCGTGCTGTTCACCGCCGGCGGCATCGCCACGCCGGCCGACGCCGCGCTGATGATGCAGCTGGGCGCGGACGGCGTCTTCGTGGGCTCCGGCATCTTCAAGTCGGCCGACCCGGCGGGTCGGGCCCGGGCGATCGTGGAGGCGACCACCTACTTCGACGACCCGGAGGTGGTCGCCAAGGTCAGCCGCGGGCTGGGCGAGGCGATGGCCGGCATCGAGATGGGCACGCTCGGCGACGCCGACCGGCTGGCCGGACGCGGGTGGTAGATTCCTCCGCCGCCGGGGCGGACGCCCCGGCCGTCGGTGTCCTCGCGCTGCAGGGTGACGTCGCCGAGAATCTGGCGATGCTGGGCCACGCCGGGGCCCGGGCCACCCGGGTGCGACGCCCGGCCGACCTCGACGGGCTCGACGGCATCCTGGTCCCCGGCGGCGAGTCGACTACCATCGGCAAGCTGGCCGCGATGTACGGGCTGCTGGAGCCCCTGCGCGAGCGTGTCGCCGCCGGCCTGGCCGCCTTCGGCACGTGCGCCGGGGCCATCCTGCTGGCCCGCCGGGCGGTGCTGCACGACGGTCGCGCGTCCGAGCAGCCCCTGTTGGGGGCTCTGGACATGGTGGCGCGACGCAACGCCTTCGGGCGGCAGGTCGCCAGCTTCGAGGCCGACGTCGACGTCGCCGGGGTGGACGGCGGGCCCATGCGCGCGGTGTTCATCCGGGCTCCCTGGTTCGAGGAGCTCGGCGCGGACGTGCAGGTCCTGGGGGCCGTGGACACCCCCGTGGGTGCTAGAGTCGTCGTCGCTCGCCGCGGGCGGGTGCTCGCGTCGGCCTTCCATCCGGAGCTGACCCACGACGGCCGCCTGCACCGCCTGTTCGTCGGGATCGCCAGCATGCCGACGTAGGAGGCCGACGTGTCCGGTCACAGCAAGTGGTCGACGATCAAGCACAAGAAGGGCGCCGCCGACGCCCGGCGCGGCAAGCTGTTCGGCCGGCTGATCCGCGGCATCGAGGCCGCGGCGAAAAGTGGGGGGCCCAACCCCGACGCCAACCCCGCGCTGGCCGACGCCATCCAGAAGGCGCGGGACGCCTCGGTGCCCAAGGACAACATCGAGCGGGCGCTGAAGCGGTCCGCCGGCGACAGCGACGGCGCCAGCTACGAGAGCGTCTACTACGAGGGCTACGCCCCCGGCGGCGTGGCGCTGTACGTGGAGTGCCTGACCGACAACCGCAACCGGGCGGCCAACGACGTGCGATCGGCGTTCAACCGCCACGGCGGCTCCCTGGCCGAGCCGGGGGCGGTCAACTACCTGTTCACGCGGGCCGGCGTGGTGCTGGTCGCCGGCGAGGGCACGACCGAGGACGACATCCTTCTCGCCGGGCTGGACGCCGGCATCACCGACGTCGGCCTGGAGGGCGACGTCTACCGGGTCACGACCGAGCCCTCGGACCTGCGGGCGGTCCGCGCGGCGCTGGAGCGGGCCGGGCTGGCGGTGCTGTCGTCGGAGTCGACGATGCTGCCCAGCGCATGGGTCCCGGTCGCCGACGAGGCGACCGCCCGGTCGGTCCTGCGGCTCGTCGAGGCCCTGGAGGACTGCGACGACGTGCAGAACGTGTACGCCAATTTCGATATCCCCGACCAGATCCTGCAAGCCGTCGCCTGACCCCGCCCTCCGTCGACTGAAGACTCGCGTCGATATGTCGACGCCCGTATGCAGCCGACGATCGCGTCCACAGGCCGCGGCCGCGAACCGCGGCGGGGACCTCACCTGCTCGACACGCTGCGCGGGTGACGGGCTCGCCGTGGACCGCTCTGGACGAGCTGGCCGCCCGCCAGCACGGCGCGTTCCGCTTGGACCAGGCCGCCGCGCTGGGCCTGTCGGCGGACACCGTCCGGCAGCGCGCGCTGCGGGAGGGCTGGCGCCGCCCCCATGTGGGTGTGTTCGTCCTGCCGGGCGTCCCGCCCGGTCCCTGGCTGGCCGCGAGCGCGGCCGTGCTGGCCGCCGGCCCCCGGGCCCTGCTCGCCGGCCGCACCGCCGCGTGGCTGTGGGAGCTGTGGCGGTCGACGGGCCGCGTCGAG